>JALYGX010000112.1 GCA_030776905.1 Cyanobacteriota bacterium
AGCCGGAGAATCAATGAAAACATCCCTAGCTCTCTTACCGGGTAAATGAGCAGACACAACCTGAGTAATGGTAAAGTTATGCTTCTGTTGAAATAAGTTGGAGATTCTCGATAACTTTATCCACTGAGTTTTCGTTTGCTTTTGTTCCAAGGTGATTAACTCTTTGATTTGTGTAATAAATTGCTCAAGTGAAGGAATTTCTAGAGCAGGCTTGAGAGGATAAGTTTTAGCCTGACTTGTTTTGCTATTAAAAACTGTTAAATTATCTCCTTGCTTGCGAACTAAATATACAGTTAGTCCGTGAGTTTGGAGCGTGTTGCATAGATGCGTCATCACCCGATCAGAAGAACAGACTAAAACTTCTCTAGCCGTTGGGTAATGTATAAAGATAGAGGAGCCAACTGTTGCCATTTTTACATCAGCACTGTCTTTGCCTGATGGAACATGAATGAGTTCGTAGCCACGCCCATGAAATTCCTCATCGTGTTTGCCCATAGTACGCCAATTAGCAAAGGCAACTTTGATTTGAATGGGATAGGTACAGACTTCTGCCAAGGATTTTTCGATATTGGTGTCGAGTTGTAAGTTCTCAGCATCGAGAAGCAGGATGGCGATTCCTTTGGAAGTCTCTCCTAATCTTTCCGATTTGGGTGATACTGTTGATTCTGTTGGCTGTGAATATTCAACGCTAGCTGATTGCTTAGAGTCTACCCGTTGCTGAGTTAAACTACGAATTTTTTCTATTAATTTAGCAAAAATTGGTAACTCAAAATACCTAGATATTAATAGAAATTGTAAAAATTTTTGCACCTTCAGAGTTAGTGCTTCCTGGTCTTGACTAGTGCTGAGTCCTTGTTTTAGCTTTACCAGGAAAGTAGACCGATTTCGAGCCTCGTGCCAGGGCACACTCCTGTACTTTTCTCTTAGTAATTCAGGCTGCTGCTGTTGAATCTCAAGAATAGCTTGATAGACGCAGAGGCTGATTTCATTAATAACGGCAGAATCATTTTCTGGTGTCACACTGGCGTTATCTAGCATAGTTCCAACAATCTATCTTCCTGAGGCGACTACCGTGAGGTGAGAAGGAACGTTCCTAATCTCTAGGATTCCCCTCATAATAAAAGATGGCGCTTCATACTTCTTAATCTTTAATTATGGCGAGAGATTTGCGGGGATTCATCAAGGTACTGGAGGAACGAGGGCAGTTACAGAGGATTACAGCCCTAGTTGACCCAGATATGGAAATTGCAGAGATATCCAACCGGATGCTGCAACGAGGTGGCCCTGGCTTGTTATTTGAAAATGTTAAAGGGGCATCCTTTCCAGTGGCAGTAAACCTGATGGGGACAGAGGAACGGGTTTGCTGGGCGATGAATATGGAACACCCGCAGGAGTTGGAGACTCTAGGTAAAAAGCTGGGAATGCTGCAACAGCCGAAGCCGCCGAAGAAGATTTCCCAAGCTGTGGAGTTTGGCAAGGTTTTGTTTGACGTGGTGAAAGCGAAACCGGGACGGGATTTTTTCCCAGCGTGTCACCAGGTGGTGGTTGAAGGAGATGCCCTGGATTTAACCAAACTGCCCTTGATTCGCCCTTATTCGGGTGATGCTGGCAAGATTATCACGTTGGGGTTGGTGATTACAAAGGATTGTGAAACGGGCATTCCTAACGTCGGTGTCTATCGGCTGCAACTGCAATCGCGCAATACGATGACGGTGCATTGGCTATCGGTGCGAGGTGGTGCGCGGCATTTGCGGAAGGCGGCAGAACAAGGGAAAAAGTTGGAAATTGCGATCGCACTTGGTGTCGATCCACTCATCATTATGGCCGCCGCCACACCCATTCCCGTAGACCTCTCGGAGTGGCTGTTTGCCGGACTCTACGGCGGTTCTGGTGTTAGTTTGGCGAAGTGCAAGACGGTTGATTTAGAAGTACCAGCGGATTCGGAATTTGTTCTAGAAGGCACGATTACACCTGGGGAAGTGTTGCCGGATGGGCCATTTGGCGACCACATGGGTTATTACGGTGGGGTGGAAGATTCGCCGTTAGTTCGGTTCCAGTGCATGACGCATCGCAAAGATCCGATTTATCTCACAACATTTAGTGGGCGTCCACCGAAGGAAGAGGCGATGATGGCGATCGCACTTAACCGCATTTATACTCCGATTCTGCGGCAACAAGTCTCAGAAATTGTGGACTTTTTTCTGCCGATGGAAGCCCTCAGCTACAAAGCGGCGATTATTTCCATTGACAAAGCCTATCCAGGACAAGCGCGACGGGCGGCTTTGGCATTCTGGAGTGCGTTACCTCAATTCACTTACACCAAGTTTGTGATTGTGGTGGATAAAGACATCAATATTCGCGATCCGCGTCAAGTGGTGTGGGCGATTAGTTCTAAAGTTGACCCGGTGCGGGATGTGTTTATATTGCCGAATACGCCCTTTGATAGTTTAGATTTTGCTAGTGAAAAGATTGGTTTAGGAGGTCGTATGGGAATCGATGCGACGACGAAGATTCCCCCAGAAACCAATCATGAATGGGGTGCCCCGTTGGAATCCGATCCAGATGTAGCCGCAATGGTAGAAAGGCGTTGGGCGGAGTATGGATTGGATGATTTAAAGTTGGGCGAAGTTGACCCAAATTTATTTGGTTACGATATGCGATAGAGTCAATATCTGCCAACTAAAATATGCCTAAGTCAATACAGACAAATGACGTTGATTGGAAGAAAACGCACTGGTTTAAAGTTGCCTTGCGATGGCAAGGGTCAGTCATTCCCGCAATTCTTCCACGAGTGATATTGTGTAGTGTATTCGGCTTTTTTGTTTCACTCTTCCACGAATTTGGAATTTCTTTATCCTGGCCGGCAGTGAGTGAGGTTGTTCCCAGTATTGTCTTAGGCTTACTATTAGTTTTTCGGACAAATACAGCTTACGAACGGTTTTGGGAAGGTCGTAAAGCCTGGGGAACTTTAGTTAATACAGTTCGGAACATTGCGCGTCAAATTTGGGGTGCGATCGCAGAAAATAAGCCGGAAGATCGAAAAGCTAAAATAGAAGCCTTGCGGCTATTAGTTGCGTTTGCCGTGGCAGTTAAGTTGCATTTGAGGTCGGAGCCATTAAATAGTGAGTTAGAAGCTTTGATGTCAGCCGAACGGTATCAAATACTCCAAACAATGAATCACCCACCTCTAGAAATTGCATTTTGGATTAGTGATTATCTCCAGCTACAACACGAACGCAATTGTCTCAACACCCATCAGCTCAGTGCTTTGCTTAAATTACTCGACTTGATGGTGGATGTTTTAGGAATTTGCGAACGAATCTTAAAGACTCCCATCCCTTTAGGATATTCGATTCATCTCAAGCAATTAGTATTACTTTATTGTCTATCATTACCATTTTCAATGGTTAGTGAGCTGCATTGGGTGACCGGGTTCATCGTTGGTTTAATTAGTTTTGCTGTATTTGGTATCGAAGAAATTGGCATTGAGATAGAAAATCCCTTTGGTCATGATGATAACGACCTACCCTTAGATACTATTTGCACCACAATGCAACGCAATATTGAAGATTTAATTACACTGGCTCCCTGTGTAAGGCATTGGAAGACGACAGCAATCAATTAGCGATCGCTTCTAGGGTGCATCAGCTTTAGCTCAACCAAGGGCATTCTGTAAAAAGTATTAAGTGCGAAGATAGCATTGCTAGATTGCAAGAAGCCTGATTTGAGAAGTTACATCAATGCCTAATCCCTTTTTACTTTGTCGAGGCAATTGCCTTCTTTATGCCGATTTATATGCCTTGAACTTACAAGATTGGATTCCTTCATTCCCTCTCCTTTTGCGCTGTGAAGATAGCGAACCCGTTGTAGATTTACAGGCGCTATTGAATGGGGTATATGACATATCAGGTTACGAGCTGGTAATCGATTACAGCCGTGAGCCTCGCATTCTAGAACTATTCCCCCTCTAGAAGGAGTAGGCATTCTGGCTTGATTTCTATAATTCTGAGAAATCAAGTACAGAGAGCAGGTGCTATCAATGCTGCCTAGTGAGGGTAGACAACGAGTTCAGATTGAGGGAGTCTCTCCAGAAATCAATGGGGGTCGTTTTCCGATCAAGCGAAGCCTCGGAGAGAAAGTCCACGTTGAAGCCGATATGTTCTGTGATAGCCACGATGCGATCGCTGGAGTCATTTTGTACCGTCCGGAAGCATCTCAAAAGTGGCTGGAATCACCGATGTCTCCCCTAGTCAACGACCGATGGGAAGGAGAATTTTCAGTTTCAGAAATGGGTTGTTACGTCTATACCGTAATGGCCTGGGTTGACCATTTTAAGTCTTGGCGGCGAGACATCGCGAAGAAGATAGATGCGGGGCAGAATGTAGCGCTTGATTGGCTAATTGGGGCTGAATTAGTCGAGCAAGCAAGTCAGCGAGCTGCGGGGCAGGATGCCGAACAGTTGAAAAACTGGGCAGCACAAATGCGTTCTGATCAAAAAGAAGACCCTGCCATCCTCTTAGAGGAAGCTCTCTCAGACAAGTTAGTCGCCTTAATGGTCAAGTATCCTGACCGATCGCTAGCGACAACTTATGACAAACTACTGAAAATTACAGTTGATCGCGAAAAAGCCCGCTTCAGCACTTGGTACGAGATGTTTCCTCGCTCCTGTGGTTCGCCAGAGCAGCACGGCACATTCTCTGACTGTATAGCCCGTCTTCCCTATATTGCAGATATGGGCTTTGATGTCCTCTACCTGCCACCCATTCACCCGATTGGCACCACCTATCGCAAAGGTAAAAATAACACGACTGTAACCGAGCCTGGGGATGTGGGAGTGCCTTGGGGCATTGGCTCCCCCGATGGCGGACACAAAGCCGTTCACCCCCAACTGGGTACATTAGAAGACTTCCGGGAGTTGGTCACCAAAGCTCAGGACTATGGCATGGAGATTGCCCTAGACATCGCTTATCAATGCTCCCCCGACCACCCTTATGTACGGGAGCATCCCCAGTGGTTTAAGCACCGACCCGATGGCACCATTCAGTATGCGGAAAATCCGCCTAAGAAGTATCAAGATATTTACCCGATTGACTTTGAAACCGAAGACTGGCAGAACCTTTGGCAAGAGTTAAAAAGCGTTGTGTTGTATTGGATTGACCAGGGGGTGCGCATTTTCCGCGTGGACAATCCTCATACCAAAGCGTTCCCGTTTTGGGAGTGGATGATTGGGGAAGTCAAGCAAGCGTATCCTGAAGTCATTTTCCTGTCGGAATCCTTTACCCGTCCCAAAGTCATGTATCGCCTAGCTAAGCTGGGCTTTACTCACTCCTATACCTATTTCACCTGGCGCAATACGAAGTGGGAATTGACCCAATATTTCACGGAACTGACGCAAACAGAAGTCCGCGAGTTCTTCCGCCCTAATGTCTGGCCTAATACTCCAGATATTCTGCATGAGTTTCTCCAGCACGGCGGACAACCTGCTTTTAAGCTGCGGTTAGTTCTCGCTGCAACCTTGGCAGCCAACTACGGCATTTACGGACCAGCGTATGAAGTCTGTGAAAATCGCCCTCTCAGAGAGAAAAGCGAAGAATATCTAGACTCGGAGAAATATCAAATACGGGAGTGGGACTTAAATAGTCCTTACACAATCAAGGATTTGATTTCACGGGTGAACCGCAGCCGACACCAGCATCCGGCATTGCAGAGTGACAGGAGCCTCAAATTTCATCAGATCGATAACGAAGAGATTATCTGTTATACCAAACAAACGGATGATTTGAGCGATCTGATGCTGATAGTTGTCAATCTGAATCCCTACCATACGCACTCTGGCTGGCTCCATTTGCCTCTGGAGTCATTAGGGCTTAAACCTGACAAACCCTACCAGCTTCACGATCTACTTAACGATGCTCAATATACTTGGTCGGGTGAATATAACTATGTCCAACTCAATCCTCATGTAAGTCCGGCTCATATTTTCTGGATCGAACAATAGACCTAACTTGAAAGTCAAGAATGGGGAATGGCGAATAGGGAAGAGGCGAACAAAACTTTGTAATGAAAGCCTCTTTCCCTACTCACCAGTCAGCATTTAGCACTTTCAAGTTAGGCCTAATAAGCTGTGTACACTAAACACTAATTAACAGTAGCTGCCAATACAAGAGCAAGATGAGTGCAATAAGCGATCGCGATATGCGGCGGGACTTTGCCACCCGCGACGAGCTAATTGCCTATGTCCGCGAACAGTTTCCTACCGCTGTAGAGCGGGGCGATCGCATTAGCGAGACAGTAGGGGGACGAGAAGCAGCAGAGACAGTACTAAAGAAAGTAAATCCAAGTCGGTACGCAAAATCGCGTAACTTGCTAAACGGGCAAGTAACGCGCCTCTCACCTTATATCCGTTACGGGGTTTTGAGTCTGGCAGAAGTGCGCGATGCTGTCCTGAGTAAAGTGCAACACCGAGATGATGCCGAAAAATTAATTAACGAACTGGGTTGGCGAGACTACTGGCAGCGGTTATATGCTGAAACAGGTGACGGCATCTGGCAAGATCGAGAGGAATACAAGACAGGCTACACTGCCGAGGCTTATGCTCCTGAACTACCTGCTGATGTTGCAACAGGAACAACGGGAATGGTTTGCATCGATCGCTTTAGCCGCGATTTGCAGGAGATGGGTTACCTGCACAATCACGGGCGAATGTGGATGGCTGCCTATCTGGTGCATTGGCGGCACGTTAATTGGAAAGCTGGTGCAAGGTGGTTTTTGCAGCATCTACTCGATGGTGATCCAGCCAGCAACAACCTCTCCTGGCAATGGGTGGCTAGCACCTTCAGCCACAAGCCTTATTTCTTCAACCGTGAAAATCTAGAAAAATACACAGAGGGTGCCTATTGCCGTGAGTGTCCGCTTTATGGCAAGTGTGACTTTGAGGGCAGCTACGAGCAGATAGAGCAACGGCTGTTTCCCAAAGCAGGGTCATTCGATCGTAGTGGTGGTAGCAAGAGTTTTCAGCGTCCAAAAAAGCGGCGGTGAATAGGGGCTAAAAAATCTCATACCAATTAACTAAATGCTTGCTACAGATACTTTTCTTGTTCCCCCCAAGATATCGAGGGGTGAGGGGGGTGTATGTGTAGCGCAGTAAAAGTGAAATGGTATCAAAATTTGCTACTAGAAACCCTGCTACACGTTCAAGCCGAGGGGAAGCCTTCAAATAGCCTTTACACGAGCTACATCATTTTGAGCCACAGTTCGCCCAGCAAAAAAGGGCTTCTTAAATAGCAAAACTTCAACAGTAGCTAACTCTTGAGATTGAGTAGGTTGATGAGCCTCAACGGTGGAGGCAAGGTTTTGTTGTTGAACCTGTTGTTTAGCAGCCGCTTCTGGTATGGCAATAAAGCTTTGAATTAATTCCATGTTTGATGCCCCAACTCTTTATATCTCAACAGTAGAAAATTCGCGCCTGCTTTCCGGCAGCAGTAGGCAAGTGGTTAAAGTGACCACCTCTGTTGACTAGGTTTAGCTCAATTCTGAGGCTTTACTTGAGTGTGGGGATGGACAATTTACGAACTGGTCTTTATTTCTCTAGTGTCTCGAATTCGTTTTGCATGGAATATATTGAAAGCTAACCCCCTTCCCTATTAGGGAAGGGAGAGTAAAGCTCCCCTCTTTTTGTAGGAGAGGGGTTGGGGTAGAGGTCAAGAAAGGCAGTAGCCGCTTTAACTAAAGGCGTCTAATTAACTTCGCTTTCTGGTTAAGGTGTTGCTACAACAGCAACTTCCTCCAGGATAGGCTTGCGAGTTTTTAGATCGAACCGATACCCATGTGGAAGAATATGAAGCTTGGCTCCGCAAATCGCCAAATCTTCATCCTTCAAGATTTGACCCAGGTTGGTATGGGTAATGTCTGCTACATCGACAATGGTAACAGCACCTTCTCCAATCACTTCAAATTGGTTGTTGTTTACCACCACTGCTGTATTCTCATCAATCCCGAATCCTAAGACGACTGGCTGCTGTGTAACAGCAGAGAGCAAGCGTCCTAGGCGTCCACGCTGTAGGAAATGCTGATCGATGACCACACCGGGAAGGAAGCCCATACCCGGACCCATTGTCACAATTTCAAGTCGAGGATTTGTCTCAGAGTCTCCTTCAACAATCATCACATCTGGCATCATGGCAGCGCCTGCGCTTGTGCCTCCTACCACGATTCCTTCAGCGTATCGTCTGTGGATAATTGCATCTAGCTCGGTATCCTTAAGTAAGCTAGTGATGCGAGCTTGGTCTCCACCCGTAAAGAATACGCCAGTTGCTTTCTCAATGGCTTCCAACGCTCTGGGGTCACTTGCATCTTCCTGATGAGCGGTGTCAACAATGCGAACGTCCTCGACTCCTAACCGCTCGAATACTCCCGTGTAGGTACGTCCCACTTCCTCAGGTAGCCCTGTCGCTACTGTCATAACAACAATGCGAGCTTGCGTGCCTCCAGCACGGCGCACGAACTCCCGAAGAATAATGCAGTCCCCTTCCTTATCTTCTGCTCCACCAATAATTACTAACTGACCCTGTATCTCACTCACTGCTATACTGCCTCTAGTTCTCTGTTAGTTAATTTCAATGGTGGAGGACAATTTTTAGGGTTAACACACCCAAATGGTAGATTTTTATACAGAAATCATAAATTGACTGAGGACGATATAAGTCTCTTTCCTCTACGCAGCACGGGCTACGCCCCGCAAAGCAGCGGCAGCAGTCAGCACTTTTAAGATAGTTTTAGTCCTTGTATGGGTCAAAAAAAGACCCTCAATTCAAGGGTCGAATCAAAATTAGGATTTGTTAACTAGGTGACCTTATCTCGGCTTCTATGAAAGTTGAGTTTACAGTTAAAACAGATTAGCTTTTTGAGGCTTCAACTCAGCCGTTACTCTAAACTCCAGTGATTATCCTGATTGCTGCTAATCAAGTTTTTCAAAATAAAACGTGCCCGTTCGAGAGTAAAGTGCTTGGGTTTCCCTTTGTAAACGATCTGGTACTTATCGCTGTATTGTCCGTCGCCATAGCCGGATATCAGTTTTAGATGGAAAGCTTTCTCAGCAAGTTTGCGAACTTCACTTCTGAGATCAGTTTTGATGCTATTCATCTGCTACCTCCTGAAGGCTTTCTTTTATATGTTCAACGGCTTGGATGTCTTTTGCACCTCTCTATAGTTGTAGCTTTCGATACAAAAACTTATCTCCAAGGAACTACCTGTAAAACTACTCATCTAGGACGAGCAGCAAGAGCAAATTTTCAGGCATCGCTGAATTGTCAGGTGTAATACGACATCCAAAATCTAAAATTCGTAACACCTTTTACTTGTAATACAAGTAGTCTCCCTACCTCGTCTGGTTGATAGATAACTTAACAACGTCCTGAGATAGAGGGAAATGTAGCAGCAATCAAGTTAAATTCAGCTAGGTCGAAATATGTATTGCGTTTGGTCGAGCAGGGAACGGGATAGTTTAGCTCCCAAACTGGACGAGCGAGTGACGAGGCTATAACTGCCAACTACAGCCCAATTTAGCAACCGAGAAGAACTTAGAAGGTTGAACTCAGGCAAGCAAGTATTTAGATTCCAGGGCATTTAACCATAGGGAGGGACTTAATGGCTCAAGGAGACTTAATAGTTTTAGACAAAAGCACGGGTGCTCTTCGCATCAATGCTAGAAAGACCGATGCTTTCGATATTTTCAACATCAGGCATTACATCGGCCCGAACCCCTATTTAGAAACGGGGGCATTAATATTTGATTTCGCGTTAACTGGGTATTTAGAGCCTCGACCCCTTGAGGATTATGTCTCGATTATTAGCGATCGCTACCCACACTTAGGGGATGAGACTTACGAATCCTATGCCCATCTGTTCGCCCGAACCGTGGCAGAAGTGGGCAGACTTGACATGGGGCTGCACCTCAATCGCTGGACTCTAAAGGCATATAAAGATTATGTAAGAATTAGCGTTCAAGCGCTTCATGCCCGGACGAAACGCTCGGTAGTTTACGCGGTTTGGGACTGGTTTGAAGCCATTAGTCAAGATCAAGAGTTCGCATTTGAGGAGCAAATTCAGACTCTTCAGGAAATGTTCCGGCGCTCTGTCTACGGGGGGCCAACCGTTTATGCCCTGTTCCGCACCGCCTATGATAAAAACATTCCCGCTTTTTATCTGTGGGAAGAAGGACTGATGCAATATGGCTTTGGGAAAAAGCACATTCGCGGCATAGCCACAACCTTTGACTGTGATAGCCATCTGGATTCTGACTTTACCACTCGCAAAGATGACTGTAAGAGTTTCTTGGCAACCTTAGGCTTCCCAGTACCAAAAGGAAGCATTGTCATTTCACGAGAGGAAGCCTTGACAGCCGCAGAAAGAATTGGCTATCCGGTAGCCGTTAAGCCTGTAAGCGGTCATAAGGGAATTGGGGTAACGGCTGACGTGCAAAATGCAGATGAACTCAAATTTGCCTTCAATCGAGCCGTCGATGCGATCGCAGAAGGTCAACCCAGGGAAATAATTGTTGAAAAAAGCATTAAGGGGTCTGATTTTCGCTTGCTGTGTGTCAACGGTCGATTCGTCGCCGCCACAGAACGCCGTCCCGCTTCAGTTGTGGGTGATGGATACTCGAAAATTTCTGAGTTGATCGAGCGTGAAAACCGCAAGCCAGCACGTATCGATACACCCACCTCGCCACTGGGTAAGATTCAATGCGATGAGTCGATGGAACGGTACTTGGACGAACAAGGCTTGTCAATCGATACCGTGATCGAAAAAGACCGCACCGTCTATCTACGCAAAGTCGCTAACCTATCAGCCGGAGGCTTGAGCATCGATGCAACGCGCACGGTTCATCCTGACAACATCATCTTGGCGCAAGACATCGCGCAGCACTTCCGCCTGACTTGCCTCGGTATTGATGTGATTGCTCAAAGTCTCACAAAATCTTGGAAATCCGGCGACTTTGGCATCATTGAAATTAACGCAGCTCCTGGCATTTCTATGCATCTGAGACCTGCAGTAGGTGAAAGCGTCGATGTGCCTTCTCATATCATTGATACCTTCTTTGAGTCAGCCGCCGATGCGCGGATACCGATTATCACCTTCAACCGAATTTCAGTTCAAGAACTGCAAGAGACAATTGACCATATTCTTCTCCAACATCCAGATTGGACAATTGGCGCTGTTTGTCGCGATGCTGTCTTTGTTAATCGTTCTGAAAAAATCTTGCATAAGGATTACAACATTAACCTCCAAAACCTGCTGCGCAATCCCAAGCTTGACTTGTTAATTGCTGAATATGCGGAAGATGTTTTGCAGCGAGATGGAATGTTTTACTACGGCAGCAACATGGTAGTTCTGGATAACCCCACAGAAACGGAGATGATGCTGGCGCGAGATGTCTTTGATGACACAATCGTAGTGATTAAGGAAGGTGATAGTGTATCGATCCGAAATAAGGGTTTGATCGAACAGTACACTCTTGGCTCAGGCGAACCGTTTACTCGCGTTCATTTAAAGGAAATCGGAACGCTGTTGTAATTGATAGGCGATCGCCTTTTTTCTAGATGCAGTTTTGTAGTTCAGCTAGAGTTTGCGCAGTCGGAGATTGACAGTTTTCACTCTTGGTCGTTCATGGTTCATCGTTCGTCGTTCATAGCAATGACCAATCAACAATGAACCATGAACAGCTTAACAAAGCGATGGACAGCCAATCCCTGAAATTCAGTCAAATTTACAACAGCTTTTAGAAACTAGCACGGCTAGCGTTAAGGTAGTGACGAGCGAATTAGTAAACATGACTGAGAACGAACAGATTGTGCAGGATTCTCAAGGAGTCCGTAGCGAACCATTGACAGGGATTGCTCTGGCTGATCGGTTAAATGTTAGTGACACAACCATTAGCAGAAGGAAATCAAAACCCGACTTTCCTGAATGGACTCGCCGCAAAGATCCAAATGCAATTGCTTGGACCTACTCAAAACAATCTAAGCTATTTACGCCTCGCTCTCCTATTTCGCACGAGCAAGGATGAAAATCTCTCTTCTATCCAGCACGACGTGAAGATTAGCCTATAGAACTCTCCACCGACAGATTGTCGATGAGCGATTCCAAGTCTTCCAGAGAGGGAATGTCATCTAGCGAATCTGATGTTAGGGCAATTTTTGAATAATTCGCATGGTGGGATTGATTTACCAAAACATTGAGGTGATCCATGAGTGCCCTCCTTACTGACTCTACCTCTGACATAACTTGAGCGACCTTCTCATCCGTCAATCCAGAGGGTTGGTTCAGTGGCTCAATCAACTCTTTGAGAGTGTAAAACACCTGCATTAATAAATCTGCTAGCTTTTGGTCAACCTTGAGGGAACCGACTTGCTGAAAGACTTTACAACAGTCCACTAAGCAAAAGCCAGCTTGATGAATGCTGTTAATATGAATTCTACTGATGGGCAGTATGTTTGCCCCGCCAACGATTCCGCAACGAGCCGCACCCAATAGCTCACTCAGCAGTTCTGGGTCTTCAATCGTGGTTGGCAGATTGAGTAAATGCTGCTCGATCACTTCAAGATGTTCTTTAGCATTCTCAATGTAGTAGCCCATTATTTGCTGTAAGTGTTCTGGCTGCATAACAAAAGTCTTTAGTAGAATGCTCTGCTTTTCTTTAACCATTCAAGTCATTGCAGCTAAACTACTGGAAAGCTTGGCTGGAAGGGCTTGCGGCTCTGACTTATATAAGTTAGCGGCATATCAGCTTACACCAGTCACAGAGGGTATAAGGAAATAAATAATTAAGTAATTATAGCTTAGTGGTAAAACTAGATACAAATCGTAGTTGCTCTATTCCTTATGATTCATCAGTGCAATCAAGGATTTTTTTAAAGCCCTGAGATAACAGCCGAAATTCCTTAGTTTAATAGGCAACAGGCTGTAACAATCTACGAAAAATTAGAAGGGCAGACGGGGCTTTATTGGCACTTTATTCATCTAATTACTCGAATTTATAACTCAAGTCCTTAATTATTTTTCTTTTGTCTTTTTGAAACTAAAAAGTGAGGAGTTTCTAATGCCAAAAACACTATTTAAGGTTGATTTGACCAAGTCAATGGATCAGCAAGAACACTTATACCAATTGCCTTTAATATTGCCTTAAATTTTGAGGTAGGGGCGCTCTCAGGTGCGCCCCTACAAGGATTTGGATTCAGGTTCATAGTTCAGGGTTCATGTCAAGAAAGCCATCAACAATCAACCCTAAACACGCAAGCCCTTAATTCCAAATTGTGACAAGCCTTTTGACCAAAGGACATAACGAGCCTTACTGCACGAGCTTACGCATATAAGTACTCCACAACTGAGCGGCTTGTCCACTACTCCCACTAGTTGGACTGGGTTTATCATTGCCCAACCAGATACCCGTGACCAACTGACGGCTGGGAATATAGCCAACAAACCAGAGGTCAACGTTATCGTTAGTCGTGCCAGTCTTACCTGCCTCTCCTAATCCTAGAGCTGCCGCCCGACCCGTACCGCCTTGCACGACACCTTGCAGCATTTCCGTCATGGTGTCTGCCACGGCGGGTTGCAGCACAGGTCTATTCATTCCAGAGTCCTGTTTGTCCGAGTAAATCACGCGGCAGGTTTGGCGGTTTTTAAAATCCTTACAATTACTACTGTCAAGAATCCGCTTAATGGCATGAGGACGGTTGAGAACACCGCGATTTGCCAATGCTCCAAAAGCGCCCGTCATGTCCAAGACGGTAGCTTCGCTTTGACCCAGTACCAGACCGGGTACGGGATTCAGCTTAGACGTGATGCCTAGGCGTTGAGCCATCTGCACCACACTATCTAGACCGACCTCGCGAGCAACTCTGAGGGCGATCGCATTTTCTGACAGCGCGATGCCAGTATACATACTCACGCTACCGCCCCCTGACCGTTCGCAGCCCCGAAAGCTTTGATTTTGCCAAGTCAGAGGAGCACAAGAATAGGCAGTTGTTGGCGGGATGCCTTTCTCAACGGCGGCGGTGTAGGCAAAGATTTTGAAAGTAGACCCTGGCTGTCGCAGACCCTGGCTGGCGCGATTAAACTGACTTTGTTGGTAGTCTACGCCGCCAACTAAGGCAAGGATTTCCCCGTTACTGCTATCAAGGGTAACCAAAGCCCCTTGAGAGTATCCTAGCTGGGTTCCCTGGTTATTCACCGAATTACGTAGAGCCGCTTCTGCCTGTGCCTGAGCCTTAAGATTTAGACCCGTTTCGACAATAAAGTTACCCTCTTGAGCCAAATCATCGCCCAGTAAGGCACGCAGTTCATCAAAGACGTAGTTGTAGTAGTAGGGGGCTTTAGTGCTGGCGAGGAATTGGCGAGCTTTCGGGCTGACTTCAATCCGCGATCGCCTTGCGTCGTTAGCTTGCTGGTCGTTAATCATGCCTAGCGATCGCATCCGGGTAATCACCCGATTGCGCAGCTGCAAGGCTGTATTGTAATCCTGAATCGGGTTATAGCGATTGGGCGCGGGTAAAATCGCCACCAACGTTGCCGATTCCGAGATGCTCAACTGCCTCGCTGATTTGTCGAAATAAAACTGAGCAGCATCTTCAAAGCCGTAAGCCTCAATTCCTAAGTAAACGCGGTTTAAATAGGTTCTTAAAATCTCGTCCTTACTGTAGAACGTCTCTAGCTTCATGGCGACTATAGCCTCTCGCAGTTTCCTGCCAGCACTATCTTGCCTCCCTACATACCCAGGAAACAGACTGCGAGCCATCTGTTGCGTCAACGTGCTAGCCCCTTGACGAATTCCGCCACCTTGCAAGTTGGTCAGCAACGCCCGCAAAATGCCATAGGGGTCTACCCCAAAGTGCCAGTAATAGCGGCTGTCTTCTGAAGCAATCACCGCCTTAGGCAGGTATGGGGAAAAATCCGATAACCGATTCAATTCTCTGTGGGCTGTTGTTCGAGGTTGCCGCAACGGTGTTTCTTCCGTCGAATAGACCACCACGGGTCCCTGAACGCCTAATGGCAAAGGTCGTACCGGAACTTTTAGCGACTCAATCCCAATGACTAACACGATCAAAGCTGTTAGCCCACCCACACCGTAAAGGCCGTAACGAATTCCTCTGACGTACCAGGGAGGCGGATTGTGGTACTGAAGTCGCACCGAGGAGGCGAGTTCCGGTGGACCAATAGTCAGGACATCCCCGTGGCGCAGAACAAGGGAATTCAGGCGACGTTTTCCTCGATAAATCCCGTTAGTCGAGTTTTCGTCTTTGATGATAAACCCTCTCTGACGCCGTCCGTAGCGATCTAAGGACAGATGAACCTGACTGACTACTGGGTTGCGCACCACAATATCGCAGGATTTGGAACTGCGTCCCAGCAAGTAACGGTCGCCGAGGAGGGGATAAACTTCGGCTTTATCGGCGCTGGCATCTTGAACCCAAAGTTCCGGCACTCTAGCATTGGGCTTGAGTGCTAGTGCCTGAAAGTTAACTTTCGCGTGAATTGTCTGTACTGCCTGAGTTAGCTGACCGAGCAGCGTTTTCGGCGGTTGTGGGGAGTGGGGGGAACTCATTTTTTAGTGATGAGCTGTCGGCTGTGTAGCTCTTGAATTATTCTACTCTCAACCTTTGTGAAGGCGTTGTTTGTTGCCGTTTCTGATATACAACTGAATTTCACTAGCATACGCCAAAGCTAGATAATACAAAGAAGCCTTTGCCGCCAAACGACTGATGAACACTGACTCTAATACGATTGCCGAGAACCCATTTCTTCATTTCAAGGCTCGTAGCCTCCTGTTGGGTGGTTTTTTGATATCGATAGCAATTGGTTTGGGCCTGGGTCTGCTTTCTGCCTTGGCTCGCTTTGATTCACGCGATCCAGTTTTTGTGCCAGTTATTTATTGTTTGACATTTATATTACTATCCTTATGGGGAATTCAAGGGTTACATCAGTCCAAAATCAAAGTTAAGCGGCTTATCGGTCATTTACCCAGTCATTACCCCTGGCTACCAACAATTGGCATTGTTATTTCTATCTTGTTGTTTTCACTCGGTTCAGGACAGCTTTTTTATTACGCTTTGTCTTTTGCTAATCCAACCCTAGTGGAGTCGCTACTTAAGCAAAAGTCCTTCCTTTCAGGTTCTGAAACATTTTCCCCGCTACTACACAACTTACTAATAGTCGTGGCTTTTCTTGTAGTGGCTCCTGTGACTGAGGAATTTATCTTTCGGGGCATCCTCTTGCACAGATGGACAGCTAAATGGGGAGTTGCGCCAGCACTGTTAACTTCTGCGTTGTTATTTGGTTTACTTCATGCGAATATTGTTGGCTTATTTGTTTTTGGGTTAATGATGGCACTGCTTTACATCAAAACCCGGACGCTCCTTGTGCCGATTGTTTGCCATGCATTGAATAATCTTGCGGCTATCGGACTAGAATTAATTTCACAAAACTCTGATACTACTGAAGCGATCGCGGTTTTGGAGCAACTACGCGCTTATTGGTGGGTTGGTCTGGTGTACGTAGTTTTATCACTTCCTTGGCTGATTACTTTTATTTACCAGAACTGGCCTAAGCCATCCTTGTGTTTACCCTATTTTACGAATATTATCCAATAATTTAATTTAACTTTATTCTTTGTCCGGAGTCTATCAGGGGGTTGAGTGCGATCGCATAATTGTTATCTACTCGTCACTCGCTCGTCACACTCACCCAGTATGTTTTTAATGAGCAGAAATCATTTTCACAGTCTGCTCCTCACACCATAGAACCTGCTCTCTCGTCCTGTACAAGGAGGGAGAGCTTTTTTTGTGGTGATATCAAGTCGGTGTGGTAGAGCTGACTTTTCACGGGATGTGGAAAAAGGAGGCTGGTTTGCCATGTTACGCGGCGAACCAACTTCAGTCAAATCAGACAAACCGTGCTTGAGAGTATCAATAGCTTGCTGTAATCCTTCAATTTTGGATTGATCAGCTTCCTGAACAACTGCATCTAAGCTTCTCTTTAGTCGGAACAAATCTAAACTCCTCAATCTAAACTCTCGCTGCTGCATTTCTACAAAACGGATACGATGAGGTACTCTAAATTAAGAATTTAAAATCTAACCCTTAAATATTCTTTATTAGCCATTGACAATTAGCCATTGACATCAGTCTCCTGTAAGAAGACTGGCATAGAACGATCGCATACCAATCCTCAAAAATAACAGGGAAATTTAAGTAAAATAATAAATTAGTTTTTTTTGCAAATTTTAGCTGAGGATAAATAAATGCCTGATATTGTTGACATTGCGGTTAGCGCGGGTTCTTTCGAGACTCTAGTAACTGCTGTCAAAGCGGCTGGATTAGTGGAGACGCTGAAAAGTCCCGGCCCTTTTACTGTCTTTGCGCCGAATGACGATGCCTTTGCCAAACTCCCGCCGGGAACGATACAAACCCTGGTGCAGAACATTCCCCAGCTAACCCGAATTTTGAAGTATCACGTCGTCTCTGGCAAGTTAACAAAAGCCGATTTGGAAAAAGTGGATTCAGTTACGTCCGTTGAAGGTTCACCGATAAGGATTGATACCTCTGATGGTTTTGAGGTAAAAAATGCCACTGTTCTAGCCGCAGATATCGAAGCCGATAACGGTGTCATCCATGTTATTGACACAGTAATTCTGATGGGATAGCTGAACCTTGTTCGTAAGACAAGTCAGTCCCAGTTGGTGAACTGCTATTTGGCACTAACACAGATCGGGGTTGTAGAGAAATTAAGCGCGATCGCTTTTAGCGCTACCGTAGGTAATCGCACTTGCTAATCCAGTAGACCTCTTGCAAAAGTCGATTTTTAGCTGTAGGGGCGAAGCATTTGCGGATAAAAACCCTGATTCCATCGATAAATCTGGGCGCAAATGCTTCGCCCTTTTCGGATTTATGCAAGAGGTCTAGTAAACAGAGAAAGTGCGCTCAGCTAGGCTATCGCCTCGCTACGCTAACGCTGGTGCTCTTATGCAATCGCAAGCTTTAACCCGATCAATTAGGCAAGATGATAGTAGTAACTGCTGCAATACTGATAAGAGTTCGATGACCTCACAACCTATAGAACTAGAAGGCACTTGGGAAGAAATTGTCGCTCATGCTGCTGAACTAGCTGGGCGCAGAGTTCGCGTTATAATCCTCTCGGATAAACCAGAGCCATCGCCACCTGAAGCACCACCGCCTTTCCGTCCTCCCTCTGGTCGCTCCCTTTTAAGACACGCAGGAACTTGGGCAGGTGATGATATTGAGGAGTGTCTTCAGTTAGTTTACGATACTCGCTCTCAGGTAGAGTTCTAAGCGTGTACCTGCTCGATACCAACCATTGCAGCCGCATCATTGCGGGAGATGCAACTGTCCTTCGCCATATAGCAGAGGTAGGAGAATCTCAGGTGGCTACCTGCATTATTGTGTGGGGAGAGCTGATGTTTATGGCTCATAACTCCGAACAACGGGCAGACAACTTAGCACGGGTACAAATATTTCTGGAAGATATCGGCATCTATTTCGTGGATGAGGAAACGGCTGATATTTATGGTCAGTTCAAAGCCGAAATCATCAATCATTTTGATCCTAGAGAACGCAGACAGCGACGAAGGACGCGAATTGAAGAGTTAGGGATTCATGATAACGATTTGTGGATTGCTGCTATTGCCTTACGTCACAATTTAACGATTGTTTCAGCAGATAGAGATTTTCAGCGAATGGCAGAGGTAAGGGCATCACCCTTGGAATGCTGGTGGACACCTAGCTCAACTTAGTTGCGATCGCTCTACCTAGTAGCTTGAGCATTGCCTACCCTACTAATACATGATTCTCAAAATCAGCGCTCGCTTCCTTACCTAATCGCCACTCATTTTAAAGCTATACTGCGTTCGCGTTGCGTGCTTATTCTGTGGGCATGAGAGGAACTGACCCAAAGAATTTTCCCAGAATTGTTCTTGGTCAGTTGTGAAATGGGAAGGCTAAGATCGTCCGTTATCTACAAACTTCCTACCACTGCTCATTATGACTCAGACTCAGCCAGAGCTTTTGGAACTTGCCAAGCAAGGAAATGCCAAGGCGATCGCGTCCCTAATGAACCAAAAGCTGCAACCTGAAGGCATTTCTGCAAAAGCTTCTCGGAAGAACGATTGTCTCAAGGTGGTACTAGAGGCAGATGACGTTCCCAATCAACAGAATCTAGTCGCATTTGTCATAGCTGAGATGATCTGCTTAGAGGTCAAATCTATCACGAAAGTAAAGGTTTATGGACTACAGCAGAGGACTTTTGACTTTGCTTGGTGTCAGGAGTTTGATCGAGGAGAACAGGTAGAATCAACGCCAGCATCAGCACAATCTACTACTGCCAACACCCAACCTAGTTCTCAAGTAGGAGTTTCTAGAAAGAGAGTCTCTGAGTCTGAGTTTAAAGCGGCTCTAGAACAATGCTCTATAACAGCGAGAAAGGCTTACGACAGAACTCTAGAGCATACTAAGCAAGCCAAAGTTATTTTGCAAGAACTCAATAATAATCTCAGCAATAGTACTTCTCAGTTATTGAACGACAAAGACGCTAAACGATTTGAATTTGCTGGTGTATTAACAAAGATAGTTTCAGAGCTTGAACAGTTATCCACAGAAAAAATAAAAGCCTTAGTGAGTTCCTTGGATACAAACAGGAAACACCTAGAAGATTTTACCATTGCTTTATTTGGTAGGACGAAGGCTGGCAAAAGCACTATCCGTGAGGCGCTGACTCGTGGGGATGGCGGCACAATTGGGAAAGGCGCACAACGGACAACGAGGGATGTGCGAGAGTATCGCTGGCAAGGCTTGCGCTTGCTTGATACGCCAGGAATTGAAGCCTATCAGGGTGAGGAAGACACAGCACAAGCTAATGAAGTAATCAAGCAGTCTGACATGATCTTGTTTTTAGCAAGTGATGATTCTGTACAACCTGGTGAATTTGGCGCTATGGCGCAGTTACAGCAAATCAATAAATACTTTGCTGTCATTCTCAATGTAAAGGACAATATCGAAAAAACGCAGAGACTTATACGTTTTATTAAAAGACCAGAAAAAGTATTTGACCAGCAAAGGCTATCAGAACATCAAAACCATATCACCACTTATGTAAAAGAGCATTTGGGCATAGCAAATGTTGATATAGTTTGTATCCATGCTCTAGCTGCCTTTTTAAGCACAAAACCAGAATATACAGAGGATTCACAGAAGCTTTGGGAATTAAGCCAAGTGGAGGAATTATATTACCTAATTGCTTACGAGATTCACAATAATGGACAGAAGCTGCGAGTATCTACATTTTTTGATAGTGCTATCAATTTTATTGGTAATATCGAGAGCAATTTTTTTGGTTATCAACGTTCGTTGGAAGCCAACATTAAGTTTATCCATGAAAATAAATTAGAATTGAAAGATTTGATTAATGAATGGGAGCAGGAAAGTAATTTGAAAATTGAAAATGAATGTAGAGAGTTATACTCTGCGATTAAACAGCGAATACCCTATTTTGTCGATAACTATGCTAGGAAAGACGAGGCTAATAAGGAATGGAAAAAAATGTTTAATCCTGAAAAAATTCAAACAAGGATGGAAGCTGTAATAAAGGAAATAGTTGAGAATTTACAGGAAATTGTTAAAGAGTTTGATAAACAATATCAATATGATGTCAAATCAATACAAATTAACTTAGATAGTTTCGGCTTTGATGATTTTAAGGAAAGTGAATTTGGACGTTTCTTACGATGGGCAGGTGTCGCTGCTGGTGCCGTAGCCGCTGCTGCCTTTGTTGCAGCAAACTGGTGGAATCCTGGTGGATGGATTGTTGCAGCAGGATGGGTTACTACAGGGGTAGGTCTATTGACTGGGGTAGCTGCTGAACAACAAAACACACAAGAGAAAAGGGAGTTTCAGAAGCAATGTGAGGAGTTGAAAGTTAATTTAACTCGAAAAGTTGATAGAAAAGAACAAGAAAACATTGATGCTTACAAAAAAGGGCTATATGAAAATATCACTTTAAAGGCTCAAAATGAGATACTAGGACAACTTGCTACCTATATTAATGG
>JALYGX010000113.1 GCA_030776905.1 Cyanobacteriota bacterium
GCTAATGAACCTGTGGGAGAGAGGCGTTATTCGTTGCGGTAAGGGAGATTATGAAGAGGCGTTTGCTGATTTGGAAGCAGCGAGAAAATTAAGCGATCGCCTAGGTGACAAAGTTTGGAAAAGCCGAATTTTTAACACGCTGGGTTGGGTATTCGGCGAACTTTACAACTTGGAATCCGCTATCCGGTATAATCACGAGGGACTAGAATCTGCCTGGAAGCTAGGCGACCCGGAAATCATTCGCAATGCAGTCATCAATTTGGGAGATAACTACCTGCTCAAAGGGGATTTGCCAACAGCCGCATCGTGTCTAGAGATGGTTTACCGCGACTCTCAACAATACGGCAAGTGGGGCGAAGAGTGGATGAAGTGGCGCTACTTGCAACACTGCTGTCACAGTTTGGGCGAGTTACGACTCGTGCAGGGCGATGCTCAGGCAGCACTAACGCTGGCGCAGGAGTGCCTACAGCTAGCGGAACCGACAATAACTCGCAAAAATATGGTGAAAGGTTGGCGGTTAATGGGTCAGGCATACCTCGCCCAAGGGAAAATCGAACAAGCACAAGAATTCTTGAAAAAAGCGATCACTCTTGCAGAAGAACTTGGCAATCCTCCCCAACGTTGGAAAACCTATCAAGCCTTAGGGAATTTCTATTCTCAATGCGGACAAACCGAACAAGCTGCAACAGCTTATTGTCGCGCCATGCAAGTCATTGAGCAGACAGCATCCCGATTGCACTCTGAGCAGATCAAACAGACTTTTCTCACAGCCATACCCGTGCAGGATATTCGGGAGAATCAAAAAAGATATCATTGCCTGTAGTTCCCTTAATAATGCTGTCAAATGCTTATGAACATTGCGATCGCCTTTTCACCACCCTTGCCCAAATTATGGAAGAGGCAGTCTGATCAGGCTAGTGCAGTAGGAAAGCATGCGATCGCATTTCCGGCTGTCACGGACAATCGTTAGACCAATACTATAAACAAGTGCAGGCGGGGCGAGAGCTAGCTCTTTTTCTCGATAGAAGAGTTGTCTGCCTCAACTTGGGTGTCAAACTGGCGTTGAACTCGTTCAAGGCGAGCTGTAATCGTTTCGATTCTCTGCTTAACCTTTAAGAGGTCAATGTTTGACCAAATATTCGGATAAAGAAACTCTTTCCTCATTTGAGCCTCATTTGGTGAATTACACGTAATACTTAGATTGTCAATAGGAACATATTTAAATTTTCCTTAAGTTTAAGCATTCTTGCTTCTTTCCGAAGATATATAAGGACAGCTACTTCTATGGATTGCAGGTATCGTTCTTAAGCTCAGGCAGCACCATATCCCCTGCCAACTGCCAGAATTAGAGAATATTGAGATTGTCGCCAGGAGAATGAGTCATGGGGCTTGAGAGAAAAATGTTCAGGGGAATGTTTGCCCCCAGCGAAGTCGTTCAGCTCAGACAAATGTGTTTTACACCTGGAAAGGTGTTTCAGCCGGGAAAATATATAGTTGGCGAGTTGCCAGATATCGCTTTTGAAATGGGCTTGGTGGATCGACTGCCCCCAGTGAAAGGCAAGAATGCTGAAATAAAAGATACCGAGACTCCCCCACACGACGAGTCCTGACAATTTACAATGTCCACTGACCCTTATGCTTGGCTAGAAGAATCCCTCGCTACGATTCACCGCGCTGACTGGTATCGCTCAGTGCAAACGCTCCAAAGTCGCTCTGGTGCCGTCGTGCAGTTGGAAGGGCGCGAGGCGATCAACTTTGCCAGTAATGACTATCTAGGTTTAGCAGGGGATGAGCGTCTGATTCAAGCCGCCGTTGCCGCTACTAAAGAATTCGGCACGGGTAGTACGGGTTCTCGATTGCTAAGTGGACATCGAGAATTGCATCGGCAATTAGAAAAAGCGATCGCATCCCTCAAACAAACTGAAGACGCCTTAGTATTTAGCTCCGGATATCTAGCGAACTTAGGAACTATTGCCGCTTTAGTCGGGAAGCGCGATCTGATTTTAAGCGATCGCTATAATCACTCCAGTCTGAAGAATGGAGCAATTTTAAGTGGTGCAACGGTAGTGGACTATGCTCACGCTGACACCGAAGATTTACAGAGTCAGTTGGCTCAACATCGCCAACATTACCGCCGTTGCCTGATTGTCACCGATAGCGTCTTCAGTATGGATGGCGATTTATGCCCCTTACCAGAGATTTTGGCGATCGCACAAAAATGTAGCTCTATGGTGCTAGTGGATGAAGCTCACGCCACTGGAGTCTTAGGAACCAACGGTGCTGGATGTGTGGAACACTTTGGATGTACCGGACAACCGCTCATTCAAGTAGGCACTCTTAGTAAAGCATTGGGGAGTTTAGGTGGCTATGTGGCGGGTTCAGCTAGCCTAATCGACTTCCTGCGAAATCGCGCTCCAAGCTGGATTTACACCACAGCTTTATCACCTGCTGACACAGCAGCAGCACTAGCAGCAGTCCAGATTGTCCAACAAGAACCGGAACGCCGCGCCCAACTTCGTGACAATGTGGACACTCTCAAGCAGTTAATGCAAGAGCAACTGCCTCATCTCCAACTTTTGCCTTCTGAGTCACCTATCCTCTGCTTTCAATTAGCCAGTGCAAGCGATGCTCTGAAAGCTGGAAAGCACTTAAAAGCGTCTGGTATCTTTGCCCCAGCTATCCGCCCTCCTACAGTTCCCACTAGTCGGATTCGCATTTCAGTCATGGCAACTCACGAACTAATTCACCTTGATAAATTGGTGGATGTCTTGAGTGTGATTAACTTCTTTCAGTGATTAATGGCAAGGTAGATAGAGCTACTTGTGCTAGAACAGGGAACACAAACATTAGACAAAGTAGAGTTGTACAGCTTGAGGTTGTAGTTGTTTGAGCGTATCTCATACTAAATCCGGTTTAATGACCCTTTTTTCTTGAAGTCCGCCTACACGGACTTGGTTTTTGTAGGCGCGACTTCTAGTCGTTCGGGAAAAAAGGAACTTACTCCGTCTCTTTGCGGTTTAACGCTCCACTCATTTCTACGCCTGCGGTTTTTGCTTCATATACCGCCGTCGCCGCTCTCTCGCTGACTGACGACGCGCCTCTAAAGACACTACTTCAGCCTCGCTACTTTCCCTTGCTACCCGAATGAGTAGTCCTGCCGAGACTAAACTAGCAATTAACGAACTGCCGCCATAACTAAAAAATGGGAACGGCAAACCTGTTGTGGGTAGAACACCTGTCGCTACGCCTATATTTAACAGCGACTGCCCCACGATTAAAATCATTGCCCCAACTGCTACTAATCGATGCACGGAATAACGTGCCTTCATCGCCACTATCACCGCTATTGTGGCGTAAGACATGATCATCAACAGCAACAACACACTTCCTACAAAGCCAAACTCTTCGGCAAATACAGCAAAGATAAAATCGGTGTACTGAATCGGTAAATAAAATAGCTTTTGTTGCGATAGCCCAAATCCAGAACCCCAAGTGCCCCCAGAACCAACAGCAAGCAGACTTTGTACGAGTTGGTAGCCATCACGCAAGGGGTCAGCCCAAGGATTGAGAAACGACATCACCCGACGGCGTTGGTATTCTTTTATGCTGATACTGATAAACGCGAGTAGAAAACCACCTAATGCTGTTCCTCCCAGGTAAGTAAAGGGCAATCCCGATGCCAGCGCTATTAACCACAACGTCATCCCGCACAGCGCTGCCGTACTCAGGTTGGGCTGTATCAAAATTGCCAGCAGCACAACGGCAAAAATTCCTAGCCAGATTAGGCGAAATCGCAAACTGAGACGTTCCCATTGCCCAAAGATGCGAGCGCTCTGTAGCACTAGAAATGGCTTAATTAACTCAGAAGGTTGTAGGGGAACAGGACCGAGTGCTAGCCATCGGGTTGCACCATTAACGGTAGTTCCAACGCCGGGAATAAGGGTGATTAAAATAAATCCCAACAGCAGTAGCAAAAACCAATGGGCGATGCCCAGCACGTAGCGTAAAGGCGATCGCACGATCACATTAAATCCCACTAAACCCAGCATCGCCCAAATTAGCTGTCGCTTGAAGTAGTACAGCCCATCTCCAAATTCAGCATCAGCAATGGGAAAAGATGCTGAGAAGAGAACAGCTAACCCGATAAACATCCACAGGAAAGTTAACCACCGCAGTAACCGGGCATCTACTGCCCATTCCTTGGCGGAGGGATTAATCAATAAAATTAAGTCGCGTAGAGCCACTAATTAAGTAAAAACTAACAACACAGGAATACGGATAGCTTTCAACAACACTAACGTAACTACCGGAGAATATCTAATTTATCAAACTAATCTGCTTGAGAACATTCTCAATATAAAAAAGGGGTCGCCAAGACCCCTTTTAGTTTCCGGATAAAACGCTGTTCTATAAAACTTAGAGCAGCCCAGTATTTGTACCTTGCTTACCGGTGGCTAGCTCAACCTTAACAATTTTGCCACCCATTTTCATAATTCGTTGCTGCTCGCGAAACCAGTTGTCATAGGGAACCAGCTTAGTGAAATAGGTGTTTTGTAACTCCCGTTGTGTCCTGATTCTAGTTTGACTAGGAACGCAGGCAGTCACTTTAAACATACGCATGGGTTTATTTCTCCTGGGTGAGTTAAGAAATTTTGAATCTGAATTCAGTTTTTGAAGCGAGCAACCAAAGCAATGCTCAAAATATTCTGTGGGAGCAATTATGTCCTCAGCCTACGCGCTACAGATTCGCCTTACTGTAAAACTTTTCCCTGGCTGATGCTGCACCACAATGGCGAAATTTCAAGGCGGTGTCTGTAGATAGAACAAAGTCTGGGAGTCAATCGTCAATACTAGACCGCCAAAACTCATCTGCTTTACAAGGCTCAGCGAGACTTGTCTCTAACAAGCTAGCACTCACAATTGACTTCCCAGACCTTAACAAGACGACCGACTACAAGCTCAAAATTTGAGAAAAGAGAGCGTATTTAGCTCAACCCAGAGCTGATGTAGTCGAAGTAAACCCCCATTTCCTTACCAGCATCAGCACCGACGAGGCTAGCGGTGACTTCTTTCATCGCTTGGATAGCTTGGACAGTTGCGGAGATGGGAACACCTAGAGAGTTGTAGGTTTCTTTCAAACCGTTGAGTACGCGCTCATCCAGGATGGAAGGATCGCCTGCCAACATGGCATAGGTGGAGTAGCGGAGGTAGTAGTCCAAGTCACGAATGCAAGCAGCATAGCGGCGAGTCGTGTACATATTGCCGCCGGGACGGGTGATGTCCGAGTACAGCAGGGACTTAGCAACAGCTTCCTTAACGATGGTAGAAGCATTAGCGCTGATGGTGGTTGCGGCACGCACGCGCAGCTCGCCGGTTTGGAAATAGCTCTTCAGCTTTTCCAAGGAACCGGTGTCCAGGTATTTACCTTGGACATCAGAGGAATTGATAACAGAAGTAATTGCGTCTTGCATGATCTTGTTTCCTTATTTCACGTAGTCTTGAAATCTTTTGTACCTTTTGTACAGATGCTTGTATCTTGCATCTCTACGGCAGGGAATGGGAAACACCCTACTGCATGGCACCAATCACGAAGTCGAAGTAAGCGCTAGCTTCGGAAGCATCTTCAGCAGATAGCAGTGAGGCAGCGGCATTCTTCAGTCCACGGATACCTTCAGCAACTGCTGGGATAGGGGTGCCCAGAGAGTTGTACATTTCGCGGACGCCAACCAAACCGATTTCTTCAATTGGGGTGACATCACCAGCCACGACTCCGTAGGTGACCAGACGCAGGTAGTAGTCCAGATCCCGCAGGCAAGTAGCGGTCATTTCCTCACCGTAGGCGTTACCACCAGGAGAAACGACATCAGGGCGCTTTTGGAACAACTGGTCGCCTGCTTGCTTAACGATGCGCTCGCGAGAGTCGGTCAGGGTTTGAGCGATGCGGAGGCGACGCTCACCAGATGTAACAAAGCTCTTAATCCGGTCTAGTTCGCCTGGGCTGAGATAGCGGGCTTCGGCGTCTGCATTCACGATAGATTTCGTGACGATACTCATCGATGGATTCCTCCAGAAATATGTAACCAGGTGTGTTTAAACTGGCATTCGCATGGGCGATCGCTGAACCGCTTTCCTTAAGCCGCTAAAGCTAGCAGTTACTTGACTGCTCAACTCCCTAGTCTGAAGTGTTCTCAGTAGTCTTCGGATTTAGTGGAGTACTAAGCGCTACATCAGGTCAGGGTTACAACGTACCTTCCGCAAATATTTTGCGACAGATTGTTCATATTCTTTCCATTGTCGTAACAGTTTGTAATATTTCTCCTCAGATTTTGGAGTCGTCATGAGTCATCAGTCATTAGTAAGAAAGGACTGATGATTGACAAGAAGTGTTAGCTCTAATGGAAAGCAACGAAGAAACTCCTCTGAACTACTATCCAGAAATTCAGAGGAGATAAGAATTAGCCGTTAGCTAAATTCCGAATAGGTCAATCAGGTTTTGCTAAAGCGACTGGTCAAAGAAGAGGGTGATAGATCAGACCAAGACTGCTTCACCAAATCAGAGGCAGCTTTCACACTACCCAGGTAGTTGCCAGCAGGCAGGGACGGGAAGCGGTTGTATGGCACGACATCCTCACCGAAGAAGCGAGCATATTCTGCACCATCTACCATTGCTTCAACGGCTGCCCTGAGGCCCTGTTCAGCCAGAAGCTTGTTATAGGCCCGGATCTCACTTTGGGTGGCAGGAGCGCGTCCCAGCAAGTGCCGGAACAAGAACTCAATTACCTTGGTGTTGGGATAGGGCGTGTAGAAGCGACGACGGTAGATATCGGAACTCGCCAAAACCTTCACAAACTCACGCACGGAAATTTCACCATTGCGCAGTTTGCTTTCCAGCTCTGAACGCCGGAACTCTTGAGGTACTTGACCGCTAAAGACATCCATCACCTGACAGTAGATGGCATTGATTACCAGTGCCGTTTCTCCCTGATTAGCCCCTTGAGTCATGCGGAAAATCCGTGAGGGCTTGCGGCGGCTTGTACCGACACCAACCTCCACTGACTGCCCGTTGCCATTCTGGAAGGAGCGACCGAGTTCGATAAACTTCGGCTTGCTCAGGTCCATCTGACGCTCTTTCGCCCTCAGATCGGCTAATGCCTTTCCAGTCAAAGGCATCTGCGCCACATCCATGCGCGACTTCACTGGCTCAAAGCTGGGTACAACCAACTCCTTATCCTGCTTAGTCAGCTTGTTATAAAGCTTCTCCGTGTTGGGGAAGTTGGCGGCGGGTAAGGTGGGGAAGCGACGGTAAGGCACCGTATCTTCGCCAAACACTTGGGCATACTCCATGCTGTTGACCATCGCGCCGATAAAGCCACGAATGCCCTCAGCCGCGAGAATCTTGTTGTACTTTTGGATTTCCTTCTGGTTTTCCGGCGCACGACCCAGGAAGTGCTTGGTTCCCAGTTCAATAACCTTCGTGTTCGGGTAGGGAGCGTAGAACTCTTTAATGTAGAGTTCCGACGTGCCTATCCCTTCAATAAACTCCTTGACATTGATTTCGTTATTGCCCAGCTTGCTCTCCAGCACTGAGAATTGATTCTTCACGACATAAGGCTGGATATCCCGCTCGAATATCTGCCGATAAGCGGCTCGAATCAGCGTCTCAACCCCTGTCTTGTCGCTATTATCTGTCAGCTTGAAGACCTTGGTTTGCTCGCGCTTAACCGTGACACCTTGGTTGACACGGAATTGAACATCGGGTTCTGTCCGCGTTCCAGTGACTTGACCCAGCTCCACGAAGCGCGGTGTCACTTCCTTGTCAACTCTGGTGCCAATATCTTCAGCCAAGCTACCAGGACGTGCCGATCGCAATTGCAAACCAGCCGGAGTCACATAGCGCTCGTAGGGAACGGTATCTTCCCCAAATGCCTGAGAGTACTCTGGACTGTCAATAATGGCGTCAACTAAAGCGTAGAAGCCCTTCTTGGAACAGATATCAAAGTACTTGTTATTCTCCTGACGCCCGTAGGTGGGACGACCCAATAGACGACGGTGGATATACTCGATCGCCTTACACACATACAGCGATGTCCAGTACATCTTGCGGAACAATTCAGACTTCGCCAAGCTCCGAATGAACTCCCGCACCGAAATTTCACCGTTTTCCAGCTTAATTTCCGCTACCTTCAAGCGCTGACCATCATAGACAGCCCGTCCAAACACTTGCAAGTAGCAAGCACGAATTACTGCTTGAGTAGAGCTTTCCGAGAATTTAACGCTAGCTGCGTTATTTTTCTTGCTGCTCAGACCCGATAAGGGCAGTTGATCCAAGCGGAAAACTTTTGGTCCCAGAGAACCTGGAAACTCGCCTCGCGCTCTAGGATTGCTGTTTTGGTTGTTGGTCGCTGGTCCCTGGTGGATCAGGATGCGCTTGGTATCCTTACCAAACGGAGCGGGACGGCTGCTAGGATTGCGGGTTTCTTTCGGGAAGATTGCCCCGAACTGAATCTCCAATGGGTCGTTGCCAGAACCATAAGGATGTTGGTCGGGCAGGGGCTGTTCGTAACGCGCAAAGGTTGTGATGAACTGCGGCACCTTGCGGAACGGCGCACTGTAATTCAACAAATCTTGCTGCGGTCCCCAGTTACGGCATTCCTGAGCTTCTTGACCCAATCCGCGTAGGTAGGGGACGGTTTCTTCGCCAAAGTAATCGGAGTATTCTTTGGAATCTACCAACGCATCTACAAGAGCAGCTAGACCACCTTTGGAAACAATGGAGAAGTACTCCTGAACTTCTTCACGCGAACTCGGACCGCGACCTAGGAAATGACGAAACGCTAGTTCTAGCGCACGGCTGTTGATGAACGGCTCGAAAAACTGCTTCTGATATAGACGAGATTTACCCAGACGACGAACAAACTCCTTCATAGAGATGTCGCCGTTCTTAACTTGGGATTCCAGATAAGAAATGGACTGGCTGTAAGCGCGGGTGATATCGCGCTCGAAGATTTGCCTATAGGTGGCTTTGACTATTTCTTGCTTTTCTGAGGACGATAGCCCCGGCTTCATCGCGTACTTAGGACGCCGCTCTGCTGCATTAAAGTAACTTTGAGGCAGTTGCAGACCTTGTTTGTCGCCCGAAGGACGCTGCCGGATTTTGTCTGAAGGATTGGGGGCTTTAAATTCGTTAATCAGAATCTCAAAGTACTGATTAACTATTTCCCCTCCTGCTGCATCCCGCTTGAAATATCCCAGCGCCGCACTGCGCATTTCCTGTAGCGCCACTAATGTGGCATCTCCAGAGCAGGCATTTTCGATAATTTCCCGCAGACCACGGACGTTGACGATGATGATGTTGGGGTCACCTGCAACGATCGCATAAGTGACGTACCGCAGCATCCACGCCAAGTCCCGCAGAGACTTCTGCATATTGCTCGGACCATAGCGGGCGACGTTAATGGGTCGGAAACCTGCTGGTGCTGGTCCGCCACTCGTAGCACTAAAGAGTCCTCGCAGTCCCTCTAAGAAGCCGCCACCACTCTCCACATAAGTGGCAGTTCCCAACTTCATAGATTCTCTAACATCGGTGTCGCCGCTACGACCTGCCAGCACCATTTCCTGACCAACTTCTTCCCTAGGCTTTTCCAGGAAAGCCATTGGGGTTCCCCCAACGAAAATCCGGTTGGCAGCACGGGAAACAATCAAGTCCGCGTTTTTGCTGAGGGTATCTGCAATTTCTAAACGCTGTGTACCAGAGCGGAAGTAACTGGCAAGCTCACTTAGCTCACCACCCCCTAAAAACCGGTCTTGCTGTTCTGCTTGAATAATGGTTGCAACCGGTACTGTTTGATAGAGTTGCGGACGCGCAACTGAGCTTCCACCACTTGCCTTAACACTCATTGGTTCTCAAAAGCTCCCATCGACAATTTTTTTTTACTGTGTTAAGCCTGACCAGGGTGCCAATACAGGTCACTTTCGCTTACTTTAGGCTGAACGCCTCGGTTTTTTCCCCATCTCGTAAAATAAATGGGCGATGACCGTGACGCCTTCAATAAACAAACGCCCTAGCTAAACCAGGTCAGTCTTTAGATTAAAACGTTTCTGATGTCCTGGACTTATTTATTAAGAAGTGTATAGAACACGCTCCAGGGTTTCACAAAAAATAATAGTTGATTCGAGTCCCTAGCTGAGAAACATCATAAGTTTTGTTACATTATCGGTTCGACTTTTGATGGAGCCAGAAGCTGGCAATGAGAGCAAGGAGCTAAATCTGATACAGGTACTCATCTCCATGCCTCTTAGTTATTCTTTTTCTCTAGATATTACAAGTAGGCACGAGACTCGGTAAAATCGTCTTTTCCAAGGAAAGGTCAAAACCCCGCCAGAAGGCGAGCCGCTTTCTTCCTTAATCCCCAGTCCCCTGTAGATTTTTGAGTAATGGAAACCTCTCAGGATACCAGCGCTGCCGTCCAACGGCTTTACGATACGTACCCCTTTCCGCCAGAACCGTTACTCGATGAGCCACCTCCGGGGTATAACTGGCGCTGGAATTGGTTAGCGGCCTACAACTTTTGCACGGGTCAAAAACCACCAAGGCAGGACATCCGGATTCTGGATGCGGGTTGTGGTACGGGGGTGGGAACGGAGTACTTGGTTCACCTCAATCCTCAAGCGTCTGTGGTTGGAATTGATTTGAGTGCAGGTGCATTGTCCGTTGCCTCAGAACGCTGCCGCCGTTCAGGCGCGAATCGTGTTGAGTTTCATCACTTGAGTCTCTATGATGCCGAGCAACTCGATGGTGAATTCGAGCTAATCAACTGCGTGGGTGTGTTGCATCATTTGCCTGACCCGATTCGAGGGATTCAGTCACTAGCACCAAAGCTAGCTCCTGGTGGATTGATGCATATTTTTGTCTATGGGGAGTTGGGTCGCTGGGAAATCC
>JALYGX010000114.1 GCA_030776905.1 Cyanobacteriota bacterium
CTGCAAGTCGGCTCCTTGTAAGTCGGCTCCCCGCAGGTTAGCTCCCTGCAAGTTTGCCCGCCGGAGATTTGCCCAAATCAGCTCTGCCCTGCGTAAGTTTGCCCCAGTTAGGTCGGCCTTACTCAAATTTACTTTTGTGAGGTTCGCTCTCTCTAGTACTGTGCGATCAAGCTTGGCACCGCTCAAGTCTGCCCCACTTAGGTCTACTCCACTCAGGATTTGGTAACTCAGGTTGAGTCCGCGAAAATCACGTTCTCCTTCTGCATACTGATTCAGCAGTTGCTCCGGAGCCATTTTTAGAGACATCAATTTTTGTAGCAAACTCTTCTTCTTAGTAGCAGTAGGTGATTGGTCTTCGTCATAGATGTCCCGATTAGAGAATTCCATATCTTTTGTTCTTGATCAACTGACAGTGTGAATCCTCAGGCATTTCTGTAAAACATTTATTGAGGTAAGTCCTGCAAAATGGTGAACTTGATGGCAAGAAATGGTGAACCTAATCAACGGGAGGCGTAACCTGGCTCTTTGTGTTACGTGATTGAAAGAAACCTCTCTAGGTGATAGTCGTCACACTCTCACCAAAGGAATATATACAAGTGTTGGTCTTTCAAGATATGTATGGCTGTACGACTCACTCCAAATACTTACTTCTATTGATAGTTGAACCCTTGAGGTTATGTGCTGCAACATAGCACCTGAATCTATATCTAAAATCTATTACATGCCAAATCCTCACTCGATATTGAAGGAAGACCCACTGTGGTTTAAGAATGCCATCATTTACGAAGTACCTGTTCGCGCCTTTGCTGACAGCAATGGGGATGGCATTGGCGACTTTCGAGGGCTGACAGAAAAACTGGATTACTTACAAGATTTAGGAGTTACAGCACTTTGGGTGCTGCCGTTCTTCCCCTCGCCACTGCGGGATGATGGCTATGATATTTCCGACTACACCAGTGTCAACCCGATCTATGGGACGTTGGAAGACTTCAAATACTTTTTGGAAGCTGCCCATCAGCGGGGCATTCGGGTAATTATTGAATTAATTATCAACCATACTTCTGACCAACATCCTTGGTTTCAGAGGGCACGGAGAGCACCGAAGGGCAGTGTAGAGCGAGATTTTTATGTATGGAGCGATACACCCCAAAAATACGAAGAAGCTCGGATTATCTTCCAAGATTTTGAAACTTCTAACTGGGCGTGGGACCCCCTTGCTAAAGCTTACTACTGGCATCGTTTCTACTCCCATCAACCCGATCTAAACTACGATAATCCAGCAGTGCGCCAAGCCGTCTTCGAGGTTCTCGATTTCTGGTTAGCGATGGGAGTCGATGGACTACGCATGGATGCGGTGCCTTATCTGTATGAGCGAGAGGGGACTAACTGCGAGAACCTACCGGAAACTCATGCCTTCCTGAAGCAGTTGCGATCGCACGTAGACCAAAAATTCCCCAATCGCATGCTCCTCGCTGAGGCGAATCAATGGCCTGAGGATGCGGCTCAATATTACGGCGCTGGGGATGAGTGCCACATGAACTTCCATTTTCCCCTGATGCCTCGCTTGTTCATGTCGCTGCGGATGGAGGATAGCTTCCCCATTAGTGATATCCTCCAGCAAACTCCTGCCATTCCCGATAACTGCCAGTGGGGATTGTTCCTGCGTAACCACGACGAACTGACCCTGGAAATGGTCACGGATGAAGACCGAGACTATATGTATCGGGTCTATGCTCAAGACCCAGAGATGAGAGTGAATTTAGGCATCCGCCGCCGTTTGGCTCCCCTGTTGGGCAATGACCGCCGCCAGATTGAGTTGCTCAATAGTCTGCTGCTTTCTCTGCCAGGAACCCCTGTGCTTTACTACGGGGATGAAATTGGCATGGGAGATAACGTTTATGTGGGCGATCGCAACGGCGTCCGCACTCCGATGCAGTGGAGTGCCGACCGGAACGCTGGTTTTAGTCGCGCCAACCCCCATAAGCTTTATTTACCGATCATCGTTGAGTCGGAATATCACTATGAGGCACTCAACGTCGAGGCACAACAGGCTAACCCCAATTCCCTCTGGTATTCGATGAAACGCCTGATGGCTACCCGCAAGCGTTTCCAGGCATTGGGTAAAGGCAGCTTTGAATTCCTGCACCCGGAAAACCGCAAAGTTCTTGCCTTCACGCGCACCTACGATGAAGAACACATCTTGGTGGTAACGAATTTGTCCCGCTTTGTCCAAACGGTGGAGTTAGACCTATCCGCCTTCAAGGGTATGGTGCCAGTGGAGATTTTTGGTCGCACTGAGTTCCCAGCGATTGGCGAGTCGCCCTACTTCCTCAGTGTTAGTCCCTACTCGTTTTACTGGTTTACCCTAAAGCTGCAACACAGTTCGCTTCAGCCCAGCTTACCTCAAACAGAACTGCCGAGTCTGGTGGTCAGTGGTAACTGGCAGACTGTTTTTTCCCAACCCCAGTTGAAAGCCAGTCTCGAATCTACCTTGTCGGATTATCTGTATAGCTGTCGCTGGTTTGGCGGTAAAGCCCGGACTATTCAATCCGCACAAATCACTGAGGTAATCCCGGTGTCATACGAGGGCATCGAAGCTCAGATGATTTGGCTGCATTTGGATTACATTCAGGGAAGCCCCGAAACTTACCTGTTGTTACTAGCCTACACAGAAGGTGAGCAAGCACTGCTCATGCAGGCAGAGAAGCCTCAATTCACGATCGCTCGCCTCCAGGTTCAAGGCAAAGACGAAGCTGGGGTTCTGTTCGATGCTATGGCAGACAAGAACTTTTTGTCCTTCCCGCTGGATGCGATCGCTCACCATCGCTCCTTTAAAGGAATGGCAGGGAAACTAATTGCCACGACTACCGATGTCTTCCACCAGCTAAGCGAAGGGGCAACTGACCTGGAGCCTTCCTTGATTAAGGGGGAGCAGAGCAATACCTCTGTGATTTATGGCGATCGGTTTATTCTGAAATTCTTCCGCAAAGTTGAGGAGGGCATGAACCCCGATCTGGAAATCGGGCGTTTCCTGACCGAGAAAAAACTCCTGGAACACTTTGCCTCCGTTGCCGGGTCTTTGGAGTACCAGCGCCCAAAAGCTGAACCCATGATTCTGGGTATATTGCAAGAGTTTATCAGTGATACCCGGAGTAGCTGGGAGTATACCCTCGATAGCCTGCGCGATTACTTCGATTACATCACCGTACAGCAGACGGGTATTACTGAGGTACCTGTTCCATCAGATTCCCAGTTAAGTTTAGAGACGGTCGAGATTCCGGAATTAGCGTCCAAAACCATTGGTACCTACCTATCTAGCGCTCAACTCTTGGGTCAGCGCACTGCTGAACTCCATATTGCCCTAGCTTCCGCTCCAGATAATCCCGACTTTGCTGCCGAACCCTTTTCAACGTTTTACCAGCGCTCGATTTACCAGTACGCGCGCAACCTCACAGGACAAGTTTTGCTGTTGTTGAAAAAGCGACTGACGGCACTGCCACCCAACACCCAAAACTTGGCGAAAGCTGTCCTCAACCGCCAAGAGCAGATTATGGGGCGCTTCCAGTTACTCTTGAACCAAAAAATCACTGCCATGCGTACTCGTACTCATGGGGATTACCATCTGGGGCAAGTGCTTTATACGGGTAAAGACTTTATCATCATTGACTTTGAGGGAGAACCCGCTCGGACTTTGAGTGAACGGCGCATGAAGCGATCGGCTCTGCGAGACGTAGCTGGAATGCTGCAATCGTTCAATTACGCTGCCAGCATGGCACTTCGCAATGAAGAAGAGAGCGGGATGATCCGCGCTGAGAATTTCCCCATCATGGAGCAATGGGCGCAGTTTTGGTATTCCTGGGTGAGTACGGCTTTTCTCAATAGCTACCTGGCAACAGCAGGCGAGGCTTCTTTCTTACCCAAGAGTCAGCAAGAACTGCAAGTGCTTCTGGATAGTTATCTTCTGGAGAAAGTTATCTACGAATTAGGCTACGAACTCAACAACCGCCCGGATTGGGTGGAAATCCCATTACGGCGAATTCTCCAGTTGCAGGAGTCCGCATCGGGCGGCAATTACAGTCAACCTGAAGCTTTAAAAGAATCATGACATACCAACTATCAGTAAACCAAACCCAACAGCAGGCGACTGACGGTTATGTGAGTTTAATAACAGATGATGACCTCTACCTCTTTAATGAAGGGTCACACTTCCACCTCTACGAAAAGTTGGGTTCACACCCAGTCGTTGTGAATGGCGTAGAGGGAACTTACTTTGCCGTTTGGGCACCCAACGCTAGTGAGGTATTTGTTAAAGGGGATTTCAACGGTTGGCAAGATTATGGTCACCGCCTTTCCCTCAAAGGAAACTCCGGGATTTGGGAAGGCTTTATTCCTGGGATGACGAAAGGTAGCCTCTACAAGTACCGCATTGTCAACCACAACAGTGGCTATGCCGTGGACAAAGCCGATCCACTTGCTAGTTCTCAAGAAACCCCGCCGAGAACCGCCTCCGTTATCTGGGACACTGAGTACACTTGGCATGACCAAGAGTGGCTAAACAAACGCGATCGCGCCCAAGCCCTAGATGCACCCATGTCCATCTACGAGGTACACCTAGGCTCCTGGATGCGAGTACCGGAAGAGGGAAATCGCTCTCTCACTTATCGGGAACTTGCCTCAAAACTGGCTGACTATGTCAAGCGGCTAGGATTTACCCACGTTGAACTGATGCCAATTACTGAGCATCCCTTCTACGGGTCATGGGGCTATCAAACAACAGGCTATTTCGCTCCTACCAGCCGCTACGGGACTCCCCAGGATTTCATGTATCTGGTGGACTACCTGCATCAGCAAGGCATTGGCGTGATTTTGGATTGGGTGCCGTCCCATTTCCCCACCGATGAGCATGGGGTGGAATATTTTGATGGGACGCACCTCTACGCACACGCTGACCCCCGCCAAGGGTTCCATCCGGACTGGCAGAGCAGTATTTTTAACTACGGTCGCCATGAAGTCCGCAGTTTCCTGATCAGTAGTGCCTTCTTCTGGCTAGATAAGTGTCATATTGATGGACTGCGGGTGGATGCGGTGGCATCGATGCTTTATTTGGACTACTCCCGCAAAGAAGGGGAATGGATTCCTAATCAATACGGTGGCAGGGACAATTCTGAGGCGATCGAATTCCTCCAACGCTTTAATCAAGCAGTCTACCAACACTTCCCCGGCGTCCAGACGATTGCAGAAGAGTCTACTTCTTGGCCGAAGGTTTCCCGTCCTCTTTATGACGGGGGTCTAGGCTTTGGGATGAAGTGGGATATGGGCTGGATGCACGACACCCTCAGCTATATGTCTCAAGAACCCATCTACCGGAAGTACCATCAAAATAAACTCACCTTCCGGATGCTCTACGCCTTTAATGAGAACTTCGTCCTGCCCCTTTCTCATGATGAAGTGGTTCATGGCAAAGGGTCACTCATCGGCAAAATGCCAGGGGATTACTGGCAGAAGTTCGCCAACCTGCGCTTACTCTTCGGCTATATGTATGCCCAGCCAGCGAAGAAACTGTTGTTTATGGGCGGTGAATTCGGTCAATGGTCGGAATGGAGCCACGATCGCAGCTTGGACTGGCATCTTTTGGAGCATCCTACCCACGCGGGGCTGCAAAAGTGGGTGGCTGACCTAAATCATATTTATCGCAGCGAACCCGCCCTCCACGAACTAGACTGTGACCCCGCTGGATTTGAATGGATTGATTGCAACGACTCAGAGCAAAGTGTGATCAGTCTAATCCGTAAGGGCAAGTCTACAGATCAAGTCGTGCTAGTTGTTGCTAACTTTACTCCAGTGCCCCGCTACAACTACCGTATCGGCGTGCCTACGCAAGGGTTCTGGAAGGAGTTACTCAACAGCGATGCTGGAGATTACTATGGCAGCAGTCTCGGCAATTGTGGCGGCGCGGAAGCCGAATCAATCCCTTGTCACAGCCAGCCTTACTCTGTGAATCTCACCTTACCGCCTTTAGCGATCGCTTTCTTCAAAGTCTCCTAATTTGAGACTTTGCATGAAACAAGGGGCAGGGGGGTTAGGTCTGAATCTTACGTGAGTAGTACCAGTTTTGTAAGGGCACTTTCGCAAAAGTGCCCTTATACCATGTACATTAGCTTTCAGATAAGTTGAGCCGCTCAGATTCCTACAGGTTCCGCTCAGGAGGACAGAGCAAATTCCTAAGTTCTTCAGGAAGCTCAGTTTTACGCAATACCCATAAAGTTAACTTCTTTCAATTCAGAAATTAACCTTTTGGTTAAAACGTAGGGGATCACATTACTACCGTAGTAAGCAATAGGTTGATAAAATAAAAAGCAAGGATAGATGCTGCAAAGGCAAAAGGCGATCGCAATAGTTCTATGCTGCTTTACTAGGATGGGCTTTAGCCCGTTGTTTAAAGCTTTCAACATCCACTACTGGAGACTTTTCCGCTGCCTTCCAGACCTGGTTCACAACTTCAGATAGTGGGGGTATTACCAGCAGGACGTACTGACCAATATCTTTACCTTTGTTCCCCGCCACCTTCAGAGCCGATGGCATATTTTCAGGAAAGTCTTTCCAGTCTTGCTGAACCCAAAAGACATCATCATCAATGACGATTAACTGTTTGTCCCTCAAGCTATCGTCAAACCCGCTTTTATCTAAGAAGTTGATAATCTTCCTAACTGTCTGAAGAGAGATTTCCTGCCTCAGATGCTTAATCGCCCGGATTTCTAAGACCTGTTCCCAGCTATAAATGACTGTAGGTTTTCGAGACTTACCAATCCTCTGAGGTATTACCAGTCCAGACCTTTCCAAATATTGCAGGCGATTAGAGGTCGTACCTGTCAGTTCCAGCGTTTCCCGTCTAGTGAACCCTTCGATAACGCTCATCCTGTCAACGTGGCGCTAATGTATCACTTAATCATAAAATCAGAATACGTTTAATTAAATTTAACTGCTATTGTAAGCCTATCAAGGAGGATAATGTAGCTAAGTAGCAGGACAGAAGCTTTCGGGTGGAAAAGATATTCCCCGAATGAGGTTATACCCTGATACAGAGCAAGCAATAGTATGTCGCAGTCTGGATTACTAGAACTGGCTCATGAGAAGCTTTACTGGCCCAGTCCCAGCCAAATTTGGCAACCATCTGGGGCTGGACCGAGTATCTATGCGCGGCTTGCCCAGGAAAAACTGGAAAGAACTATCAGGAACTTTCCGGATGGGGCTGGTGTACAAGTAGGAGTGCTGGCAGCAAATCCTGATGGCGACGAAACTGAAGCGCCTATTGCTGTAGTCTGCGATTTCTCAACACAAGTATCCGAGGCTACGCTCAGGGAAACCTATAGACTCGCATGGAGTTTCTCTCGCTCCCCTTCATTGATCACGTCAGAGCCAGATCGTTTAAGAATTTGGACGTGTTACCAAGAACCACCAACCGAATCTGAAACCCTCACTCCAGTCGATGAAATTTCCAGGATAGATCTTGAATCGTTCGGTCAGCCTTCCCTCTCACAACAGGCTGCCGAAACCGTCCGACTCCACTGGACTGATTTGGTGTCTGGTCAGTTTTTCCAAGAACATAAAGAGCGGTTTCAAAGAAGCCATTCTGCTGACCAGTTGCTACTTAGCAACCTTAAGAGCGTCCGTCAGCAACTCAAAAGGCTCAAACTCGATTACGACACTATCCATGATTTACTAGCAAGGATTATTTTTATTCAATTCCTATTCGATAGGAAAGATTCTCAGGGTAATCCTGCTCTGAATGCAGAATTCCTTGCTCATTTGCATGAAATTGGAGAATTATCAGCTAGATACCGTAATTTACCTGGAATACTAAGGAATCATAGAGACACTTATAGGTTTTTTCGCTGGCTGAACGATAAATTCAATGGGGATTTATTTCCAGGAAAAGGAGCCACAGAAGCAGAACGTGAAGCTGAATGGCAAGCAGAGGAAAGGAGAGTTACGCAAGAACACCTCAACTTACTCGCGGCGTTCGTCAGTGGTGAACTAGAGATAGAAAGTGGACAGTTATACCTCTGGCCCCAGTATTCCTTTGATGCAATACCGCTAGATTTTATCAGCAGTATATATGAAGAATTCGTTAGAGAAAATGATGCTGATAAAAGTGTTCACTACACGCCGGGACACATAGTTGACTTTATCCTTGATGGTGTTCTTCCTTGGGATAGTGAAGTTTGGGATGTAAAGATTCTCGATCCTGCGTGCGGCTCGGGGATTTTCCTGGTAAAAGCATTCCAGCGACTGATTCATCGATGGAAGAAAGCTCATGCAGGCGAGGAAATAACATCAAACGTCTTGCAATCTCTGCTTGAGTGCAATTTGTTTGGCGTTGATGTCAATCGTCAAGCTGTGAGGGTTGCATCTTTTAGTCTCTATCTAACTATGTGTGATGAAATTGATCCTCGACATTATTGGCAGGAGGTTCACTTTCCAATACTACGAAATCGACGATTGATAGATAAAGATTTCTTCCGAGAAGATGTAGAAGGGTTCCGTACAGTCGCAGATGCCACCAATTACGATTTAGTTATAGGCAACGCGCCTTGGGGAAAGAATAGTATGACCCCACTTGCCAAATCCTGGGCAAAAGTAAACAAATGGGAAAGTTCTTACGGTAATATCGGTCTTCTCTTTTTGCCGAAGGCTGCCGCTTTGACTAAACCAGGTGGGCAAATTGCCATGATGCAGCCGGCTCTTGCCTTGATTTTTAATCAGGTTAGTTCCGCACAAAAATTCCGAAAAAAGCTCTTTTTAGAATTTAAGATTGAAGAGATAGTTAACTTATCTGCGTTGCGTTTTGGACTGTTCAAAGATGCTATTTCCCCAGCTTGCATTATCACGATATGCGCTTTGCCTCCGGATGGTGAACCTCTATCCTACATTTGCCCTAAGCCAGTCCGCACCAACGAAGATGACTATCGCATAGTCATAGAACCA
>JALYGX010000115.1 GCA_030776905.1 Cyanobacteriota bacterium
CTGTATTTTTGCTAATAGTTGGTTCTGAGCTATCTTATGGCTACTACTGTCTGGACACGGCACCACATCCTCAGTTTGGCGGATTTCACTCCGGCTGAATACGACACGATCTTGCAAACGGCTGCCAGCTTTCGGGAGGTGCTATCGCGGCGGACGAAAAAGGTACCTGCGTTGCAGGGTCAGGTGGTGGCAAATTTGTTTTTTGAACCCTCTACCCGCACTCGCAGTAGTTTTGAACTAGCGGCAAAACGCCTGTCAGCCGACACGCTAAACTTCGCTGCGGGTACGTCTTCGTTAAGTAAGGGGGAAACAATTCTCGATACAGCGAAGACCTATCTGGCAATGGGAGCCGATATGATGGTAATTCGCCATCGGGAAGCTGGAGTCCCGCAGGCGATCGCATCTGAGATGGATCGGCTAGGCGTCCGGGTAGGCGTCCTCAACGCGGGTGACGGACAGCATGAACATCCCTCCCAAGCCTTGCTTGACTTGTTTACGATTTGTTCCCTCATTGACTTTGAATACCCGCGCATCGGACTTCTGGCAGGTAAAAAGATTGCCATTGTTGGGGACATCCTACACTCACGGGTTGCCCGTTCCAATATCTGGAGTCTTACTGCCACTAAGGCACAGGTGCATCTTGCTGGACCACCAACTCTACTACCCCAGTTGTTTGCTGAATGGGGCATGGGGGAAGATGACACGGAGAATTCTTCAACAACACTCTCCGCCTCTTCTCAATCCCCAATCCCTAGGCAAAAAGTATTCCTGCACTGGGATATCGAACCTGCCTTGAAAGATGCGGATTTTGTCATGACCTTACGATTGCAAAAAGAACGCATGACAGCGCATCTATTGCCGAGCTTGCGAGAGTATCATCAACGCTATGGGATTACACGCGATCGCCTAAAACTCTGTAACCCTGATGTTAAAGTATTACACCCAGGTCCCGTTAACCGGGGCGTCGAAATTAGTTCCGACTTAATGGACGACCCCCAGTTTAGTTTGATTTCCCAGCAAGTAACCAGTGGTGTTGCTGTAAGGATGGCACTCCTGTACTTAATGGGGAGCGGCAAACCGTAGGACATAACAATTAATCAACTTTTAGCGGTGGAGAGGCTCTTTATTTGGGTGTAGAACCCCATTAATGGTTCTCAATAATTCCTTCGTTGTATAGGGCTTCGACAAAAATGTTTTAATACCATTGCCTGCCGCTTTAGCTAGCTTATCGCTTGAGGCAAGCCCACTAACCGCAATAATCTTGACCTGCGGGTTAATTTTTTGCAACGTGCGGATGGTGGTTGGTCCGTCCATTGATGGCATCATCATATCCGTCAATACTATGCTAATTTCTTCGCGATGCTCCGCGTATAGGGCGACTGCCTCAATTCCATCACTGGCTGTTATAGCTTTGTAATTATAGGTTTCCAGCGAGGTTTTAGTGATATCTCGAATCGCGACTTCATCATCTACAACGAGAATTAATTCTCCCTGTCCTTGAGGGAGTTCTGAGTCTTCCACTGGAACTGTTTCAGGTTTCTCTACCGCTGGCAAGTACACCTTAAATTGGGTTCCGTTACCTAGCTCACTGTACACCTTCACAAAACCGCCGTGGCTTTTAATAATGCCAATCGCTGTTGAAAGACCAAGTCCCGTACCTTGCCCAACTTCTTTAGTGGTGAAAAATGGCTCAAAAATCCGATCCAAGATTTCACCAGGAATGCCCGTTCCTGTATCGGCAACAGTAATAACAATATAGGAGCCAACTCGCGCATCAAGATTCATTTGGACATAGTTTTCATCAAGAAAAATATTGTCCGCAGAGATAGTCAAAGTACCCCCAAAAGGCATCGCATCGCGAGCATTAACGCAGAGATTCATGAGAACCTGATGCAGTTGTGTAGCGTCTGCATAGATAGTGGCAAGGTGTTGCGGTGTATCAATAGAAATCTCAATAGATTTGGGAAAGGTTTCTTTAGCAATCTGCTTAATTTCTGATATTATGTGCTTGATTTGAATGACCGTACACTTCCCTTCTAGCCCTCGTGCAAACGACAAGACTTGCTTGACCAGAGCCGCACCCCGTCTCGCGTTAGCGATCAGGATCGGTAGCAACCGCTTACTGTAGTTATCGTGAAGTTGGCTCTCCAGAAGTTGAGCTGTCATCAGAATGGGCGTCAGCACGTTGTTCAAGTCATGGGCGATACCTCCCGCGAGGGTACCGATGCTCTCCATGCGCTGGGCGCGAAGAAACTGGGCTTCGAGTTGCTTCTTCTGGGTGATGTCGGTATTGACGGTAAGGATTGATTTAGGCTGCTTGGCTTCATCGCGTACCAACGTCCAGCGGCTTTCGACGATAAGGCTTTTGCCGTCTTTTGTGACTTGAGGCAACTCACCCTGCCACTCCCCTTGCTTCCAGACAGTCTGGAGAGCGGCTTCCAGCTTAAAGCACTTGTCCTTGTACAAAATCTCATTGGCATTCTTGCCGAACGCCTCAGAAGCCTGCCAGCCGTACAGGCGTTCAGCACCTTTGTTCCAGAATAGGATGCGGTTCTCTAAATCTCGAACGAGAATGGCATCCGTGGTGACATCCAGCAGAGCGGCTTGTTCGCGAATTTTCTGCTCTGCCTGCTTGCGTTCGATCGCATAGCGGATAGAACGCTCTAGTAAAGGCGCTCCGATCTGGCTTTTATCCAAGTAATCCGCCGCGCCCGCCTTCATCGCTTCGATATCTACTTCGTGGTCTCCCTGTCCCGTCAGCAAAATGATCGGCGCTTTACAGCCGTTTTCCACTGCCTCACGCAACAGTTCCAACCCATTGCGATCGCCTAAACGGTAATCGAACAGATAGACATCATGTTGGTGACGTGCGATCGCCTCTAGGGCGGCGTCATAACTTGCTACCCAGTCCAGCTCGAATTTGGCTCCCTCCATTTCCCCGAACCAATCGCGAGTTAGGACGTAGTCATCCTCGTCATCATCTACTAAAAGTACTTTAACGAGGTCGTTGTTCATGTCTGTCTCCAACCGGTTCTTGCGGTAGTTCAACAATTTCAAACCAGTATTTTCCTAGAGTCTTCATGACCTCCACTAACGATGAAAACGTCACGGGTTTACTAATGAATGAATTCGCACCCAAATCATAGATCTGATAAATATCTTCCTCTGCCTTGGATGTCGTTAGCACCACAATAGGAATTTGTCGTAAATTTGGATCGGCTTTGATTTCCCGCAGCGCCTCACGACCGTCTTTTTTCGGCATATTCAGATCCAGCAGAATTAAACCCGGACGTGGCGCATGGCTCGCTTGGGCATATTTTCCCCGCCGATGTAGATAATCCATCAGCTCCTCGCCATCTTTAACGAACTGTAGATTATTCACCAATCGACTTTCTGCCAACGCCTCACGAGCCAACAGGTAGTCGTCTTCATCATCATCCGCCATCAAGATGGTGACCGTTTTTCGGTTGCCGCTCACTCAGGATTTTCTCCTTTGCGTTGTTTGATAGGCAGAGTGACAATAAATTTCGCTCCCTGCCCCAGTGTGCTTTCTCCTGTAATGCTGCCGCCATGACGTTCAGCAATCTTCCGGCAGATCGCTAGACCCATACCCGTTCCTTCATAGTCGCTGCGACTATGTAGCCGTTGAAAAACATTGAAAATGCGATCGAGATACTTTTCGTCAAAACCAATACCATTATCTTCCACAATAATTTGATACTGTTCGGTAGATTGAGAACCCCCCGTGGGATGATTGTCCTGGCTCTGAAGCGGTTGGCTATAAATCTTGACAACTCGCGGTTCCTCATGGCGGTGGAATTTCAGAGCATTGCTGATCAGGTTCTGTAGCAACTGACGCATTTGGATCGGGTCGGCATCAATCGTAGGTAACTCGCCTACATCCATGCGCCCCCCAGTTTGTTGGATACGCACTTCTAGATCGGACAAGACTTCTTGGGTTATCTGGGTGAGATTCACCGGAACAAAGGGTTGCGCCTTAGTCGTAACGCGAGAGAGTACTAATAAGTCATCAATAAGGATTTGCATTCGTTGAGCAGCATTGTGCATCCGCTCCAAGTAGTCACGTCCTTGTTCAGAGAGTACGTCATGATATTTGTCCTTGAGCCGATTGCCGAAGGCTTGAATCTTACGCAGTGGCTCTTGCAAGTCATGTGATGCAATTGAAGCAAACTGTTGCAGTTCTGCATTGGAACGGGCAAGTTCCTGGCGCTGATGGGTTTCCTGCTCTAAGAGTTGAGCTTGAGCTAAGGCAATGCCAATTTGATCGGCTAGCTGTCCCAGGAGTTCAATTTCAAAGCTAGACCAGTGTCGGGGATTAGCACACTGATGAGCAACCAACAGACCCCAGAGCTTTGCCTTCATCAGAATAGGTACGGCAAGCTTGGCTTTCACATGAAACTCTCGCATGAATTCCACTAAGCAAGCTGGTATCTCAGCCTTTTCGATATCATCAACGATGTAAATTCTGCCCTGACTATACTTACGTAAGTACTCGAATTCAAAATAGTCATCGGTAATATTTTGACCTAAAACCGAGTACCAGTTAGGATTCACGGCTTCTGTAACGATTTTGCCGACTCCATTAGGTCCAAATTGAAAGATTAGGACTCGGTCAGTCTGGAAAATCCTTTGCACCTCAGTGACAGTAGTTTGAAGAATTTCTTGAATGTGCAAAGACTGACGAATCTTTAGGGTTACTTCGGCAAATAATTGCGATCGCACGTTTTGGCGCTGGAGTTCTTCTTCTGCTCGCTTGCGCTCAGTGATGTCGGTATGGGAACCTGCCATCCGCACGGGGTTACCCTCTTCATCCCAAAGCGCCTGTCCGCGATCCAGAATCCATTTGTAGCTGCCGTCTTTGCACAAAAGACGATGCTCGCTGATGTAAAAGGGAGTTTTCTTGGCAAAGTGATTCTGGATTAATTGTTTCATGCCGCCCAGATCGTCTGGATGGACTCGTTTTGTCCATTCATCGACATGATTAGAAATGTCACCATCTTCGTAACCTAGCATTTCCTTCCACCGGATTGAGAAGAAAACTTCATTCGTTTTGATATTCCAGTCCCAGATGCCATCATTGTTGCCGCGCAGTGCTAACTGCCAGCGTTCTTCACTTTCCCTCAGTGCTTCTTCTACTCGCTTGCGCTGGGTTATGTCTATGGTTGTCCCCAGCATCCGTACCGCTTTGCCCGTTTCATCGTAAAAAACTGTGCCTTGTCCTGCCATCCAACGGACGCTGCCATCCGGCCAAACAACACGAAACTCGACATTGTGCTCTGCGCCCTCCTCAATGGCTCGTTGCAGCGATTGAGCAATAAAGTTGCGGTCTTCAGGATGCACGCATTCCAGGAAAGCTTTGTAATTTCTGCCAAACGTTCCAGTCTCCAGACCAAATAGCTGCTCAAAGTTATCAGACCAAGTCACGTTATCCGTTAGGAGATCCGAGTCCCAGATACCTGTATAAGCCGCTTCTAAAGCCAACCTCAGCCGCGCCTCACTTTCTTGCACAGCCTCCTCCGCTTGCTTACGCTCGGTCATGTCCATGTTAATCCCGGTCATGCGTACCGCCTTTCCGGTATTGTCGTAATAGACTTGACCTTTGCTAGCTACCCAATGAACGGTATTGTCAGGCCAAATAATGCGGAACTCAATGTTGTAGTCTGCACCCTCTTCTAAAGTGCGGCGTAGCGCTTCGGTGACTAATTCCCGATCTTCAGGGTGAAGACTTGTGAGGAAGCTGTTTAAAGTACTCTCGAAAGAGCTTGCGCCAGGACCCTGAATTATTTCTGTATTAGTCGAGTACATAACTTTGCCGCTGGGGATATCCCAATCCCAAGTGCCCATTTGAGCCGCTTCTAAAGCCAACCTCAGCCGCTCTTCACTCAGTTGCGCTCGTTCAGTCTGCTGACGCAATTGTGCTGTTGCTCGACTTGCTTCCAAGATACGACGCACGCGCTGGCGCAATACTGCCCAATGGATAGGTTTGGTGACATAATCGATCGCACCTGCCTCAAATGCCCGATCAACCGATTCTTGGTCCTCAAGAGCCGTGATTATTAACACGGGGATGTCTTCCCCTCTCGGAAAAGTACGCAACACCTTGCAGCAGGTAAAACCATCCATCACTGGCATCATGGCATCCAGCAGCACGATATCAGGCTGGATGTTGGTGTAGACATCTAACGCCTGCTCACCGTCACTCGCCTCTGCTACCCGATACCCAGCTTGTTCCATCGCGTGGCGCAGCTGAATCCGCATGAACTTGTCATCGTCTACGACAAGGACGAGGGGAGAATCTCTTTGAGGGTCACTGATGTTCATGAATTTGCTGGCGTTCTATTTGCAAAGCTGCCTTGACTCTTTTATACTCGGCTTCCAGTTTTGGCAGTTTGTCTACTCCATACTCAGTATTGCCAGTGCGACTCATGAGTTCTAACTCTTGACAAAACTTGGCAAGGGTGGTAGCTCCTAGGGTAACACTGCTTGACTTTAAAGTATGGGTGGCTCGTCTAAGACTGCTCGCATCGTTTTGAGCCACTGAAGTGGCGATCGCATTCAGTAGTTTTGGTGCATCGTCTAAATAGCAATCGATCATCTCAGCCAGAACAAGATCAACATTGGCACCCACCATATTCCGGAAGGATTGCAGTACCTTAGCGTCAATAGGAGTGCTGGGTGCTGTTAGCTCAGGGGGGTGTAGCCCGTGCTGAGTGCTGAGTATCGGGTTAGCAGTTGGCTGGTCAAATCTGGTATTTTCTAACCTACTCTCTGGTGTCTGAGGACTCAGTACTCGTTGCTCAGCACTATTAATTAAGACTTGGACAAGTTCCTCTACCCGTATGGGCTTGCTGATGTAATCGTCCATACCTGCCTCAAGGCACTCTTCCCTGTCACCTTGCATGGCATTGGCAG
>JALYGX010000116.1 GCA_030776905.1 Cyanobacteriota bacterium
TTTTTTGAAATTTCCATTTAAAGGCAAACCATGACGAATCTCAGTGAAGGACACCAACTCAATAGCGATAATCCTAAGGGCATTCCTAGCATCGGAGGTATCGCGGCGTTAAGCGATCGCGAAAGCATGACAGGACGTAGCCCAGGGCTGCTACCTTCAGCAGATCGCCCTATGACCGCAGAGGAACCCGATCGCTCTGAGCCAATACTAGACCTCGACCCATCACTTACTCATAGTAATGGCGAGGGCACAGCGGCTGGGTTGAAAGGTAATTTCGATGAACCGCACCAAGCTTTAGCATTAGTTACCGCCCTGAAAGCCGACCTCGAAGCAACCGGATATCTTGCCAAACCTGAAGCCCAAGATAAAGTTCTCCAACTAGAAAAGTGGGCGCAAAACTTGCAAACAGGATTTAAGGCGAATCTAACTGTTTCGACCGAGCAAAACCTCAAGCGCGAACGGCAATGGTTATTAACTGTTGCCAATCATATCCGCCAAGCCATAAATATCGATACTCTGTTCAAAACCGCAGTGACTGAAGTTCGTCAGCATTTGCTGGTAGATCGATGCTCAATCTACCAATTCCAAACTGAGAACCAAGGGGTAGTACTGGCTGAGATGGTAGTGAATGGCTATACTCCCAGTCTGAAACAATCTCTCCCTGCGATCGCGTTTGGCGCTCTCAATCGTCTGGAGTTCCAGCAACAGCAAGTAGTCGCCCTGAACCATATCTATCAAAAGGCTCCGACTCCCTACCAACTTCAACTCCTGCAAAACTTCCAAGTCAAAGCTAGCTTGAGCCTGCCCATTCTACTAGACGGACAAGTGTGGGGCTTGCTCGTCGTACAGCAATGCTCAGCTTCCCGGCAGTGGCAGCAAGCTGAAATTAATCTGCTCTACCAGATTGCGACCGAACTCACTGTAGCCCTGCAATCCGTAGAATTTCGCGCCCAAATGCAAAAACAGGCGCAGCAAGCGGCTCAAGAGGCAAAACGGGAGCGAGAAGCCGCTAAGGTGATCGAAAAGGTTCGCCAAAGCTCGGATATCGACATCATTTTCAAGACAACCACTCAGGAAGTTCGCAAACTTCTGGGAGTAGAGCGTTTAACAATCTATAAGTTCCGTCCTGACTATTTCGGCGACTTTGTCGTGGAGGCAGAATCCGGGGATTGGCCGAAACTTGTGGGTAGTGGTTGGGAAGACCCTTATTTGAACGAACACCAAGGTGGTCGATTCCGCAACAATGAACCTTTGGTGGTTGATGATGTCTACAACGGGGGATTAACCGATTGCCATGTGGAAGCCTTGGAATACTTTGGGGTAAAATCCTGCGTGGTCGTTGCTATCTTCCAAGGGAAGAAGTTGTGGGGGTTGCTGTCAGCGTTTCAACACAGTGGTCCACGGCACTGGGAAGACGGTGAAGTCAAGGTGCTGGCTCAAATTGGGAATCAACTGGGAGTAGCACTGCAACAGGCGGAGTACCTGGAACAAGTTCAAGCTCAAGCTCAACAACTCGCCAAGACTGGAGAACGGGAGCGATCGCTAACCAAGGTGATCGACAAGATTCGCAAGACCTTGGACATTAATACCATTTTCAAAACAGCGACTCAAGAAGTCCGAGATCTGCTAAAAGCGGAGCGTGCTGTTGTCTATCGCTTTGAGCCTGATTGGAGCGGTGAGTTTGTCGCCGAGTCGGTCGGCAGTAATTGGACTTCTCTACTACAGGAACAGCTTGACAACCCGCTCCTGCGAGAAAATGTCAGCGAGTGCAGCGCAAAAATCCTGGGCGGAGGTAGAGCCAGAGTTACAGATACCTATCTGCAACAAACTCAAGGAGGAGTGTATACCAAGGGAGCCAGCTTCCGGGTTGTCGATGATATTTACCAGGCAGGCTTTTCACCGTGTTACATCGACATTCTGGAGCAGTATCAAGCCAGAGCTTACATTATTGTGCCGATTGTCCAAGGAGAAAAGCTCTGGGGTCTATTAGCTGTCTATCAAAACTCTGGTCCTCGTGCTTGGGAAGAAGCTGAAGTTAAGGTGCTGACTCAAGTTGGCAATCAACTGGGGGTGGCTCTCCAACAAGCCGAGTACCAAGAGAAGCTACGGCAGCAATCCAGCCAACTCGCCAAAGCAGCAGAGTGGGAGCGAGCGGTAGCCCGCTTAGTCGGTCGCGTCAGCGACAAGATGCGCCAGACAATCGATATTGAGACGATTTTCAAGACAACGACGCAGGAAGTCCGGAAACTACTAGGTGTGGAGCGAGTAGCCATTTGCAAGTTCCGCCCCGACTATTCGGGCGACTTTATCTTTGAGTCTCAAACTGGAGATTTGCCCCAAATGGTCGGCATGGCTTGGGAAGACACCTATATGAAGGAAACCCAGGGGGGACGGTTCCACAGCAACCAACCCTTTGCCGTCGATAATATTGCCTACGATTCGGGCTTTAGCGATTGCCATGTGGAAATCTATGAAGGCTTTGAGATCAAAGCTTGCGCGATCGTTGCCATTTTTGAAGGGCAGAAACTCTGGGGCTTACTGTGCGCGTATCAGCACAGCAAACCCCGGCATTGGGAAGACGATGAAGTCAGGTTTCTGACTCAGATTAGTAACCAGCTTGGCGTGGCTCTACAGCAGGCGGAGTTGGTGGATGAAATGACCAAGGTCGTCAAGTATAAGCAAGAACTCCCCACGCTCCTCGACAAGATTAACAATGCATCATACGTTGAGAATGCTTGTCAGACGGCTGTGCAAGAAGTCCGGCAACTACTAGGTGTGGAGCGAGTAGCTATCTACAAGTTCCGCCCGGATTATTTTGGTGACTTTATCTATGAGTCTGAATCTGGAGGATGGCCCAAACTCGTCGGCAGTGCTTGGGAAGACACCTATCTCAAGGAACACAAAGGCGGCAGATTCGCCAACAGCGAACCTTATGTCGCGGATGACGTTTACACGGCTGGATTGAGCGACTGCCATGTGGCAACCTTGGAGTACTTTGGCGTCAAATCTTACCTGATCGTTGCCATCAAACAAGGAGAGAAACTCTGGGGTTTGCTGAGTGCATTTCAACATAGTGGCTCTCGGCATTGGTTAGAAAGTGAAGTCACGTTGCTGGCTAACATTGGTCGTCAACTGGGGGCGGCTCTACAGGAAGCCGAGTACTTGGCGCAGCTACAGGCGCAATCTGCCCAGATGACCAAAGCGGCTAAAGTCAGCAATTCAGTAGCTGAAATCATCCCCAAAATCTTTCAGTCTCAGGACACAGACACCATATTTCGCGCCACTAGCCAAGCCGTCCGCGTGCTGCTGAAATGCGATCGCGTGGCAATCTTTCGCTTCAATCCTGATTGGAGTAGCGAGTTAGTCGCTGAGTCGGTGGTCAAAGGCTGGAATGCTTTGGAAGGTTCTAAGATAGGAGCCATCTGGCCCCAGATCGAGCTGCAAGAAGATCGGGGGGGACCGTATCGCAATAGTGAAAGCTTGGTGGTGAATAACATTCACGCGGCGGGTCACTCTCCCCAGGAACTTGAAATGTTGGAGGAATTTGAACTTAAAGCTTATATGATCGTGCCAATCTTCAAGGCGGATAAGCTTTGGGGTTTACTCGGTGTCTATCAAAACAGTGAAGTTCGCTCCTGGGCAGAGGTTGAAGTCAGCGCTCTGAAACAGATCGGTGTGCAAGTCGGTGTAGCAATGCTCCAAGTAGACTACTTGGAGCAGGTGCGGCAGCAGTCGCAGCAACTGGCAGATGCCGCCCAACGGGAAAAAGCCGCGAAAGAACAAATCCAGCAGGAAGTTATCCAGTTGCTGACGGCGGTGCGACCCGCTCTGCAAGGAGACCTAACCGTCCGGGCACCGATAACGGAAAATGAAGTGGGCACGATCGCTGATGCCTACAACAACACTCTGCAAAGCCTGCGCGGCATCGTCAAGCAAGTGCAGGTCGCTTCCCGACAAGTTGCCCAAACCTCGCAAGCCAGCGAATCCTCCATTACGGGTCTTGCCAGCCAAGCTCAAAACCAGTTCCAAAGCCTCGACCACGCTTTATCACAAATCCAGACGATGGTCAATTCCACAAAAGCTGTAGGGACGAACGCCCAACAGGTGGAAGCGGCAGTTCAACAAGCCAACCAGACCGTCCGGGATGGGGATGCGGCGATGAACCGCACTGTGGATGGGATTCTGGATATCCGAGCAACGGTGGCGGAAACCAGCAAGCGGCTGAAACGCCTCTCGGAATCGTCCCAGAAGGTTTCTAAGGTGGTGAACCTGATTAGCAACTTTACGACTCAAACCCAACTCCTAGCTTTGAACGCGGCGATTGAAGCAACCAGAGCGGGTGAGTACGGGCGCGGCTTTGTGGTTGTCGCGGATGAGGTGCGTTCTCTAGCGCGTCAGTCTGCTGAAGCGACCAGCGAGATCGAGCAGTTAGTTCAGGAAATCCAGATGGGCACGGCAGAGGTTTCCAGCGTAATGGAAAAGGGTATCCAACAGGTCGCCCAAGGAACCACGCAGGTACAAGATGCTCGCCAGAATCTAAATGCGATCGTCGAAGCGACGACCCAAATCAGCCAGCTTGTTGAGGGCATCACCGAGGCAACGCAGGTACAGACCCAGCAGTTCCAATCGGTGACGCAAACCATGAGTGAGGTAGCTGCGATCGCCAACAAGACTTCGGAGGATTCTATCGAGATTTCCACATCCTTCAAAGACCTGCTGACAATGGCTCAGAACCTCCAAGCGAGTGCTGACCAGTTTAAGGTCGATTGATGATGAGAATTGGGAATTGGGAATTGGGAATCGGGAATTGGGAATAGCTAGTTGCTAAGTGATTTCAGGTAGGCGTTTAGCTTGGGTGGCAATTCATCAATGATTGGCTTGAGCTTGTCTACCTGTTCACTGGTCAATAGTTGCCGAGAGTAGGCTAGCCTCTCAGCCAATCTATAAACTTCCAAGTCCTCAAAATCCGGTCTTCCTAATTCCCGATTCTTCCAGTCTCCCATTCTCTCATTCCCCATTTCCTATTCCCCATGACTAATGACCCAACCATTCGCGAGCAAAGCTACCGCTACTTTCTCCAGGAAGCACCGGAACTGATGCAAGTTCTGGAACAAGATTTGCTCAGTCTTCAAGAAGGCTACAGTATCAACAAGGTTCATAACCTGATGCGGACTACCCACACCCTCAAAGGAGCAGCCGCTAGCGTCGGGTTGGAAACGATTAAAACCGTGGCGCACTACTTGGAGGATATTTTTAAAGCTATATGCCAACCCGATTTGTCAATTGACCCAGAAGTTGAAGCCTTACTTTTTGAGGGTTATGAGTGTCTTCGCCTACCCTTGGCGGCTGAACTGACGGGAGGGCAAGTGAATGAGGTCGAGATTCTCGACCGAACCGCTGTTGTTTTTGCCCAACTGCAAGAGAAGCTAGGGGACTGTTTTGACCAGGAAGGGTATCTTCCTACGTCAGTGGAATTAGGCTTCGACCTGACGCAATCTATCTTTGAAGTCGGGGTCACTCAACGGTTAGATGAACTCACGGTTGCCATCGCCAGTTCCTCCGCCGAGGAGGTTGCCACCCTGCTCCGGACGCAAGCCGAAGTTTTTCTAGGGCTTGCAGAATCGCTAAACCTCCCTGGGTTCCGAGCGATCGCTCAAACGGCAATCATGGCTCTGGATATCGCTCCCGATCAAGGGCTAACCATTGCCCAGACGGCTCTGGCGGACTTTCAAGCAGGGCAGACAGCGGTGCTAAATGGCGATCGCACTCAAGGCGGTGAACCCTCCTTAACCCTGCAACAACTGGCTGGTTTGATCACAGTAAGAGAGGAAGAGGAACAAATACAGCAACTCGCTGCCTCTGTCCCAGATGCACCCGTTGAGGCTCAGGAATCGTTCGCCTCCGCTGAACTTAATGAAGTGAGTGGTGCAACTGACATTGAGTTGAATTTGAGTGACTCACACGAAGCCGCATCGAGATTGAGTGAGTTGCCGCACTTGGAGTCGAGCTTAAACGAATCGCACCATGAGGACTCAACTAACTTAAACGAATTGCACCATGAGGACTTAACTAACTTAAGCGAATCGCACAATGAGGACTTAACAAACGAGCTTTTAGAAGTCATCTGGGGAGGAGAAGCTGTTATCGATTCCCTAACCTCTGATGAGCGAAATGACTTAACCTCAGCCAATAGTTTCGAGCGGGAGAAACTTAATTCAAGCGATCGCGCTTTTGTTTCTGAGCCGTTGCCAGCAGCGGCGGCTAACTCAACCCGTTGGTCGCCAACTGAGCCGGAAGTTAGGGTAAAAACACGTCCTATCCCAACCTCTGAATCTACCACGCCTAACCCTAATTCCCAGAAGGAACAGATTGGTTTGCCTCGTACAGTACGAGTCAATGTCGAGCATTTAGAATATTTGAATTACTCGATTGGGGAACTGCTAACTAATCAGAATCGCCAAGCGCTCCAGAACGAACAACTACAGGCGGCGGTTAGAATTCTTTTTGCTCGCCTCCAGCAACATCAGCAACTACTCGACCAATTGCAGGATTGGTCTGACCACCAGTTTAATTTGCCACAACTGCGGGGAAGCTGGGGAGAAATTCTCCCTCGTATCTCTAACCCTCCACACCCTCTTACCTCCTCACTTACTCACGGTTTCGATGCCCTAGAACTGGATCGCTATAGCGAATCCCAACTCCTCGTCCAGTCGATTCTGGAAGATACGGTGCAATTAACAGAAGCCACGGAGGCGATCGATCTATTTGCAAGCCAGTCCAGCCAAACTCTGGAAAAACAACGCCGGATGTTGCTCAACACCCGTGATACGTTGATGGAAGCCCGGATGCTGCCCTTGGGAGATATCTTCGGTCGCTTCCCCCGTGTCTTACAGCAGTTGGAAGTCTTGCATGATAAGCCGGTAACCCTAGAACTTCGTGGAACGGAAGTTTTGGTGGATAAAGTGGTGGTGGAAAAGCTATATGGCCCTCTGCTACACCTAGTTCGTAATGCCTTTGCTCACGGAATTGAGCCGATCCAAGTCCGGCAACAACAGGGCAAGCCGCCCAAAGGTCTGATTGAAATTCGCGCTTACCATCGGGGTAGATTGCTGGTAATTGAAGTCCGGGATGACGGTCAAGGATTGGATTTTGAACAGATTCGCCAACAGGTGGTAGAACGTCAACTCGTCTCACCGGAAGGCGCTAGCCGTTTGAATGAAGCTCAACTCACGGATTTTCTGTTTGAACCGGGCTTTTCTACGACCTCTGAGGTGAATGATCTCTCCGGGCGAGGAATTGGTCTGGATATGGTTAAGGCGCAGTTGCAAGCTCTCCAGGGTTCGATGTCTGTTTATTCTCAACCTCAACAGGGTACAACGTTCGTCCTGCAAATTCCCCTAAGCTTAACGATCGCCAAATTACTACTGGCTCAGGCTGGCTCCAAGACTTATGCTTTACTAGCGGATGCGATCGAGCAAATTCTTATTCCTCAAGCCGAGCAAATCCGTTCCTGGGAGGGTGGTAAAGTCCTGCGATGGGGCAATGGTGATGCGGAGCAACTCATCCCCATTCACCAACTCTCGAACGTCCTGGATTATGCCTCTGGGCTTCCCGAACCTTCAGTCCCATCGTCTAAATATTCCGTCGTTCCTCAAGAGCAGGTAATGCCTGTCGTTCTGATTCGCTGTCAGGATAAGCTGCTGGGACTGGAAGTAGATCAACTCTTGGGGGAACAGGAATTGGTTATCCGTCCTTTGGGTTCAACGATCGCACCACCTAGTTATATTTATGGCGGCAGTATTCTGGCAGATGGTCGGCTAACGCTGGTACTCGATGGGGCAGTCTTGATGGAGTCCCTGTGTAATCAACAGGCTGCTGGTAGTTCCAAGGCTTTACCGGGTGGCTATGGGGCTGACACACCGTATTACGCGATCGCTACACGGGATGTGACTGATTCAACACCTCCTAGGCTGAACTCTAGGCAACAACAGCGCCTCTTACCAGCACCAACAACTCCCAATCGGGCAAGACTAGAGAAAAGAATTCTCGTTGTGGATGACTCGATCACCGTGCGCCAAACCCTTGTTCTAACTCTCCAGAAGGCTGGCTATCAGGTACTTCAGGCAAAGGATGGTTACGAAGCGATCGAGCAACTCCAGCATCAGACCGATATCCAGTTGGTAATCTGCGATATTGAGATGCCTCGGATGAATGGATTTGAGTTTCTCAAACACCGTCAGCAAGACCGGGTTCTGGCAGATATTCCTGTAGTTATGCTGACCTCGCGGAGTGCTTCAAAGCACCGATTGATTGCTTCGGAGTTGGGAGCAACGGGTTATCTCACCAAGCCTTATATAGAACACGAGCTATTGGTGATGGTGACCGATGTAATTGAAGAAAACAAACTGAATTCTATTTCTGTATAAGCGGTTAGGAGTAAGCCATGCACGACGAGTCAGAGGTTGGCAAGTTCATCGTTTTTAAAATCGCAGACTATCTCATGGCACTCCCGATTAGCGAAGTGCTAAAGGTCGTCAATTGTTCCTCTATCACGAGTAGGGAACTACGAACAATGGGCGTTATCCAGCTAGGTCGCCAGATGATTAGGATATTGGATTGGCATGAGGAATTAACCTCTGGTAATTTAGCTCAGTCTTTAGATAACTACCCTTTTTTAGTAATTACGCAAGGTCGAGAGGGCGAACTGTGCGGGATTTCAGTAGATGAGCCGCCAAATTTACTGGAGTTACCTCTTGAGATGTTGCGCACTCTCCCGAACTCTGAGCGCCACACTAATCGTGCTCTTACAATGGCTAGTCATGTAGCCGTCATATCTCAAGAGAAAGTCACAACAACAATTTTTATGCTGGATGTGAATCGTCTCGTGAATACGGCTATTAATGAGTCCTATCCACTTTCTTTAAAACCAGCGTCGGCGAGGTAAAAACAGTCTCTTACATCAGGTATTTTCACTCTGATATTGCATTAAATTTTGGGTAGGGGCACACGGCTATGCGCCCCTACCAAGGTTTGTATTGCGATAGTCAAGATTTTGAACCAAACGCAATGATATCAAATCTGCTCCTAAACCCCCTTTTGCTTTTCAGTCGTAGAGACGTACCCTAGCCTAGGCTAACGGCTCACTTTGCTGCTAGCGCACCATACTACGCAAACGCTAACGGCAATCCCTTCCGGGAACGGGAACGCTTTGCGAACCGTCGGAACATAGACTAAATTAAAAATTACACCACATATAGCGGTTTAACGCTCAAATCTTAGCCAGAAAACCCTACCTGTGACATTAGTCTAAACTCCGGGAGTAATTTTGGTGTTACTAACTATAATTTTTATTTAAAGAAAATTTACAAAATAAATTTCCCATAAAGTTTTTATGAATATTAAATAAAGCCTACCCAGTCAGCTAATTGGGCTTGCTATCTTTAAGTTGTTGGAACTGAATTGAAGAAATGCGCTCCAGGAATCTGATTCTCCCCTTAAACACTTTCATTAACAACATCTAATTGAAGAATGAAGGTCTGAGAAGAGAGTTTTTCATCTGAGTACTTCAGGGCTGGATAGAAAAGCTCAGTCTGAATAGGTGCAACCATCTACTATCTACTAAAGGGAAAAAATGAAACTTAATACATCTACAGCGATTGCTTTTGCTTTAGCATTCACTTCTGTAGCTGGAAATCCTGCGGCGGCTGTGTCGGTGAGTTCAGTTTCCGAAAGCATCAATCATCAGGAG
>JALYGX010000117.1 GCA_030776905.1 Cyanobacteriota bacterium
CCCCTAGCTATGGTAAAAAAAGGGGAACTTGCTCCTTGAATATCCCCCTTTTTAAGGTGATTTAGGGAAATCTACAAGAAATAGCATTCTTTTTTATATTTGATATCAGCGAAGTGAAGCGAAGGTTAGGTCGTGTTTTTAAACCAACTGATTCTCGCTTTTTTATAAAAAGTATTTGTTGTTTTCTACTAAACTTAAAAAATAATAATTAGTTTATTTTTTATTCTAGGTTTTCTAAACCTACTTCAGTCAATGCTTTTTGTGAAATACTCGAAACGCAGAGATATTCAAGATGATTCCCAGCAAAAATTTGAGCACGGATCCCGGAATCAGCCCAACCAGCAAGCCCCCGGAAAAAGCGCCAATGACTGACCCGACTCCCATCGGAGCAACCGTATTCTTCAAGGAAGAGTGATCGCTAAACGCTCCCCGACTGGCGTACTTAACTAACCCAACAAACATTGTCTAAATGCTTTTACTCTTCGTTAACCTCAAGGGCACTATTGGCGACCTGGACAGTTTGTTCTCTCGCTTTTTCCTTGCGTTCACTGTAACGGTCTGTCAGATAATCAACCTTGTCACGCAATAACACAGTGAACTTGTAAAGCTCTTCCATGACATCGATAACGCGATCGCGATAAGGTGAATCTTTCATCGTCCCGTCCTCATTGAACTCCTGATACGCCTTAGCAACCGAAGATTGATTCGGGATGGTAAACATTCGCATCCAGCGTCCCAGAATTCGCAGGGTATTGACAGCGTTAAAAGACTGGGAACCACCACTCACCTGCATCACCGCTAGAGTTCTGCCTTGAGTCGGTCTGACTGCCCCAATTGAGAGCGGAATCCAGTCAATTTGGTTTTTCAGGATGCCTGTAATTTGCCCGTGCATTTCTGGGCTAGACCAGACTTGTCCTTCAGACCACAGGCTTAACTCTCGTAGCTCCTGCACCTTGGGATGAGTATCAGGTACACTACCGTGAATCGGTAACTCGCGAGGGTCAAAAAAGCGCACCTCTGCGCCAAAGTCCTGAATAATCCGGGCAGCTTCTTCAGCCAAGAGTCGGCTGTAGGAACGCTCCCGCAGAGAACCGTATAGGAATAGGATTCTGGGTTTGTGATCGAAGGTCATTGTGTAACAAAAGCTAGGTTATGGCTAGACATGATTTCGCATTGATATTTAACTTGCTGATGGCAAACCTCAAGCCGTTCCAAAATTCTTGGGATACCCCCGCTGATAGCCTGGGTTCAAACACTCATTAGGTAAAACTTTGAAACGGTAGCCATTCTGCCAATCTGGGTTCAATGGCTATGCTGTTGATGAATTGGTTTTGATGGCTCTGACGTGGTATAACCTCGCAGCTTGTTGTAGCTGGCAATCTGTTCTGGCTCAAGCAGGGGTTTAATTTGAAGGTGAGCCTGGAGATGGGTTGCACGGACTTGGCTATACAGCTTGCCTAGCTCCTCCGTCTGTGCCTGCATATTTGTGTCATTAATCTCGCCGCTGGCAAAAGCAGCACTGAGTTGCTGTTCGCGCTCCACAATCTTTTGCCCAGTCCGTTTGGCATCTGCTTGCATCTGCTTGAATACAGCCTCGATTTGCTGAACCTGTGTAGGGGATAAGCTCAGTTCCTGCTGCAAATCAAGGACATGGCGAGGACCAGGGTAGCTATTCAGTTCAGCCATACGTGCGTAGCCTGCACCCCGTCCCTTGAGCAAATCATCAACTTCTTGGGCACTCAATCCACGAATTGGGCTATCGAGTTGCGTTACATAAGGCGAGAGAGTTGGTTGCTCAGCGTACCCAAAACGCGATACAGAAACAACGCTTGTCAACACAACTATAGAACCAATCACAAGATATAACAGTGGTTTTCTGAGCATAATTAACTTCCAAACTTTCTGTAAATGCGTAAGCCCTAGTCACATCCACACTGGCATCTAGCTCTCTGGCTCGTAAAACGGCGCTCTGTACCTGCGTCGCTACCGCCAATGATGAGCAGGTGATTCATGCCAATTGCTTATCCTCCTCCAACTCTCGCAAAAAGGTGCTTTGGGCTTCTCGCAGTTCCACCTCTGAGTTCGCACTCTGAATCGTCTGCATAGCATCGTTATAAGACAAACCACTACAAATCAGGTAAGCAGCCAGCATCGTTCCCGTCCGACGCCTCCCACTGGTGCAATGGACTGCAATAGCATTGCCTTGGCGATTTTGACTGTCAACAAAGTTCTGTAATTCCTGAAGCTGTTCTCGACTAGGTGCAGTGCCGCCTTTGGTTGGCAACCAGAGGTAAGGGATGTCTGCCTGCTGATACAAATCTAGGTTGGAAGGGTCATCCATAACAGAGACAATCGCGCCAATACCCGCCGCCTGTAGCTCGGTCAACTCCTCTGCCATTGGCTTACGAACTCCTGCGAGTTTACCTGGAATCACCCACCACAGGTTTTCTGAAATCCGTTGGACTGCTTGCTCTATCGGTGTTTGGTTTGTCATTAGAACCTTATCCAACAGGTGTCACTTCTTCCTTCACAGACTCAATTAGCTGAGTCACCCGCTCTTTAATCTCATCGCGCACTCTGGGGAAAATTTCCGGCTGTTCAGCTGGATCATCTAACTGCCAATCCTCAAATACGTCCCGAAGGACCCAATCAGTAGGGAGATTAACGCCACAACCGCACAGGGAAATTACCACATCAAAATCTTCAGCCTTGAAGTCGCTGAGGGCTTTAGAGCATTGAGCGGTAATGTCGATACCGATTTCGTTCATGGTGGCGATCGCTTCTGGTCTAACCTGACTTGCTTCTAATCCAGAGCTAACCACTTCTATCTTTCCCTTTCCCAGTGTTTTGGCAAAGCCTTCCGCCATTTGGGAACGAGCAGAATTCTTTTTGCAAACAAACATTACACGTTTCATTAAATTTCCTCGGTTATTGAAAATCACGAAATCCATCAGAAAGTTGCCGATATACGATTACGGCTAACTGTGCCCCTAAAATTGGTGCAACCCAATAAACCCAATGGTGTTGCCAAATTCCGCCCACAAAAGCGGGTCCCAGCGATCGCACTGGGTTCATACTTGCCCCCGTAATTGGTCCCATAAATGCCGCTTCTAGACCCACTGTTAAGCCAATTGCCAGCCCCGCAAAGCCAATTGGGGCGCGCCGATCAAGTCCAGAACCCAAAATTACAAACATTAAAATGAAGGTTAAAACCGTTTCCAGTACCAACGATTGCAACCAGTTATCATTCAGTGGTAATGTCGCTCCTAGTTTGGCAACAGGTCCCAAAGCAATTAGCAGTAACGTTGAAGCCGCGATCGCTCCCACTGACTGCGCCAAAATATAAGGCAGCACCCGACGCTTCGGGAAAAAGCCACTCGCCCAAAACGCCAACGTCACAGCAGGATTGAAGTGTGCGCCACTCAAATGTCCGATCCCGTAAATCAGCGCCGCGACGACAGCGCCAAAAACAAAGCTGATACCCAAATGAGTGATCGCACCACCACTTATCTTGTTCACCATTACAGCGCCAGTGCCTGCAAAGACCAAAATAAACGTGCCAATGCCTTCGGCGTAAGCTTCTCGCCTACACTGCCCAATTGATTCTAAAAGAGCCACCCTAGAGACTGATTTGATAACTGGCTTCATCAAACTAAAACGTTGCTTGTTTGCGTAACAACTCGCCAAGGGTCAAATTGAGTTGAGCTTCCCCACCAAACACTTTCGTGATCGGATAAACCGTACTAGAACCATCGATCTTAATCGTCGGTACTTGGCTCGACTGGACTTGGCTGCGTGAGGAAATCAGTGCAAGTGTACCAACGACTAAAGCCAAAACTCCAAGTCCGCTAGCTAACCGGAAAGGTGTTATCTTCATCGCTCTTCCTTCGATTCCCTAGCTTGAGGGTAAACTTTTATCATTTCAAAAAAAATTGATTTGTCAAGTAAATTTTTATAAATTTGGTCGCACAAGAGCTAATTAATGCTTGAGAAAAATTGATGGGTCAAGAGACATCAGGGCACTGCTGCGCTGGTAACTACAGGTAGCGGGTCAGAGAGGGCAGGAAATCCAGAAACAATACAAGTTGATACGATGGGGAGGTGGCTGTCATCAAGTTTTGTTGAAACGTCACTTCCCTTGAATGAGTTAAGGAACTATACACCCTGCTTCAAAACTCCCTCATCCAAGTGAGCGACGCGATCGGCTACATCTATAATTCGAGGGTCGTGGGTGACAATTAGCACCGTACAGCCTTCTTCCTTTGCCAGCTTCCGCAGTAATTCCATCACGGCATGACCGTTATGGGAATCTAGAGAAGCGGTTGGCTCATCTGCCATAATTAACTGGGGATGACCCGCTAGGGCACGAGCGATCGCAACTCGCTGTTTTTGCCCTCCCGATAAATCGCGAGGTTTCTGCTTCCCTTTGTCCCCTAACCCAACTTGTTCGAGCAACGCATAAGCTTGATGTCGGGCAGCACGTCCCTTAATGCCTTTGATATTCAGCACCACTTCAATATTCTCAGCAGCCGTCAGCGCCGGGAATAAGTTGAAATCCTGAAAGATAAACCCGATGTTTTGCAGCCGGAACCGAGCTAGCTTGGAGCGAGATAGTTTAGTAATCTCTTCTCCAAGTAAGTAAACTTTGCCAGTAGTCGGCGTCAACAACCCTGCTAAAATTGACAGCAAGGTGGTTTTCCCCGATCCAGAAGGTCCCATCAAAAGCTGGATATTGCCACGAGGGATTTCCCAGTCAATCCCTTTCAGAACTTGCTGTACCTGTCGTCCCGACTGGAGTGCCATCTCTACACCCGAAACTGCTATGGCTTCCGTTTTAGGTTGATTTGAACCTGTTGCTTTAGAAGCACTCTGACTTTTCTTCGGGCTAGCTCCATCAGAGCTAATTTGAGAAGCACTCATCCGCTGAATTTTTATAAGAGTTACAGTTTACAAAACTATAGATCTAACTGCCCCTAGTTTATTACGCCTTGAACACAATTGCTGGATCGACACGGGTGACCTTTTGAATCGCAAAAATCGCTGAACCAACGCACATCACTACCGTAAGTCCTAAGACCGTCGCGGCGGACGCTGGCGTAATTAAAATCACAATTGACTGCGTTGCGGCTGTCCAAGCTGCCACCCCTAAGCAAAGAGCGATACCGGGGATATAGCCGAGAAGTGCCATCCATAGCGCTTGCTCTACAATTACGCTATAGATAATCCAATCCGACGCTCCCATCGCCTTAAGCGTTCCAAACTCCTTGATGTGGTCGGATGCCGAAGAATAAAGGATTTGACCCACAATCACCACACCAACAATTACACCCACTACTGCACCCAGACCCAGAATAAAGCCAATTCCAGACCGTTCCTGCCAGTAGCGCTGCGTTTGCAGCGACATCTCTTCGCGAGTGTAGGCGCGAGTGTTTGGCAAGGCAGCTTCTAACCTCTTCTTCAAAGACGGCAAGTTCTCACCCTGTTTAGCTCGAACTAAAACAAAGGTAACAGGGTCTTTTGCAGATAGCGCTTTAGGAGTAGAAGTCGTATCTGCAAGAGGATTGCTATAGGTACTGGCATTCTCTAGGGAAGTGAAGACTAAATCACCCAATACTACAGATTT
>JALYGX010000118.1 GCA_030776905.1 Cyanobacteriota bacterium
GGAAAGGGCTTGGATGAACCGAGGTCTTGCTCTAGAGACACTGAAGCGCTATGAGGAAGCCTATAACTCCTTTGAAAAGGTAGTGAAACTCAATCCCAATCAGGTGATTGGCTGGTTTAAGCGAGGCAATGCTTTGCTGCGGATGCAACGGTACGCAGAAGCGATCGCTTCCTATGACCGAGCCATTGCTCTCGATCCCAAGACGGAGGCAGCTTGGTTTAATCGAGGACTTGCTTTGGCGAACTTGGAACGGTATAAAGACGCGATCGCTGCTTTTGATGAAGCCTTGAAAATTAACCCCAATAATACTCAGGCGCGGGAAAATCGCGACTTGTTGGAGAAGCAGGTGCGGCAACGTCCTGGTTCTGAAGTAGTGTGATCGCTAAAAGTAGTCAGCCAGTGAATGGGGATAGATTGGGTGCGATCGCTTTTTCTCAAGTTAGCTAAATGAAAAGCGATCGCTTTCCTTAGTCACCAGTCCCCTGAGTCATGCTTACTACTGGGCATCCTTCATTCTAATTGGCAATCCGTTGTGGTCAGAGGTGCTTAATCAGAAGTCAGCCGTTGCGCTAGGGGAAGGGTTACAGTAAACCTTGTTCCCACTTTGACTTCACTCTCTACTACAATCTCACCTGCGTGTAAGTCCACACATTCTTTGACAATCACTAATCCCAATCCGACTCCAGGGGTAGTGCCGACATTACTGCCTCGGAAAAAAGCTGTAAATAACGAACCTTGGTCAGCTGGGGGAATGCCAATTCCTTGGTCAGATATACGAAAAACCACTGTGTTCTGTTGAAAGACTAACTCAAACTGAATGAGACTGCCTTTAGGAGAGTACTTAATGGCATTAAAGAGCAAGTTTCTCAGCATTGCCTCTATAAGTTTCTCATCTAGAAGTGCGTTAGTCGAGCTTCCTTGACACTCAAAGATGATTGTGTGTTGATAGGTGGCATTGGACTGAAATTCTTCCACCAGTCTACGAGCGACTTGCTCTACGGCCAGGGGTTCTGGATTAAACTCTAAACTGCCAACTTCAGCTTGGTTGACAAACAGTACGTCATTGACCAGATTAGTTAGCTGCTTGACAGCCGATTGAATGCGTTGAAAATGTTTTTGTTTTCTTTCATCTGTCCACCTAGAGCTATATTGGGCAAGCAAATCAGTGGAAGACAAAATTGTGGTTAGTGGGGTGCGGTACTCATGTGAGATCGTAGCCAAGATGCGAGACTTTAATTCATTTAGTTCTCGTTCTTTTTCGAGTGTCATTAACAGTTCATTTTCTAATCGTTGGCGTTGGGCAATCTCTGCTCGTAACTGTTCGTTTGTCTCTCTTAATTGGGCAGTATTTTCTGCAACTCTAGATTCCAATTCTTCATTTGTTCTTTCAAGAAAAGCTTTTACTTGCTGTTGCTCAGTAATATCATGAAATATCAAGACGGCTCCAAGGATGTTACCCGCATCATTTTTAATTGGTGCTGCACTGTCATCAATAGGGATTTCAGTACCATTCTTGGTAATTAGTAAGGTGTGGTTTTCTAAACCGACGGTAACTCCCTGGCGGAGTGCCAATGTTGCTGGATTCTCCACCACCTCCCGCGTTTTTTCGTTGATAGTTTGAAAAATCTGAGTCAAATCATTACCCAGAACCTCTTCCTGTTTCCAACAGGTAAGGGTTTCGGCAACAGGATTCATAAAGGTGACTAACCCTTCAGAGTCAGTCGTAATTACAGCATCACCAATACTTTTGAGCGTCGTTGCTAGCCATTGCTCTCTCTCCCGTAACTGCTGCTCCATCTGATGCTTGTAGAGAGAAATTTCTATTGTTGTACATAAATCTCTCGCTTCAAAAGGCTTGAGAATGTAGCCGTATGGCTCTGTGAGTTTGACACGCTCTACAGTCTCTTCATCGCTGAAAGCTGTCAGATATACCACTGGGATTTGGAAATGAGCGCGAATTTGTGCTGCCGCTTCGATGCCATCAATAGTTCCTTTAAGTTTGATATCCATCAAAACTAGGTCAGGAAGGCTTTGAGCAACTATTTGAATGGCGGCTTCTCCGGAAGAGCTTGTTGCTACCACAGCATACCCAAGTCCTTCTAATCTATTTTTAATATTTAAGGCAACAATACTTTCGTCTTCAACAATTAAAATTCTGGCTCTTCCCATTTTTTTATTCCTTAATCGCTCAATTCTGAAAATCTAATTGTGAATTCGGTGCCTCTACTAGAGTCTATTTCAAGACTTCCTTCAATTTGCTCGATTAAAACGTTTACTAATTGAAGCCCTAAAGAATTTAGGCTACTGAAATTTAAATCTACCGGAAATCCCACACCATTATCCCTTACAATTATTTTAAAATGCTTCTTTTTATCGGATTTAGTAATAATACAAATTTTTCCATCCGTTTGACTAGGAAAGGCATATTTCAAAGAATTTGAAACCAACTCACTAATAATTAATCCACAAGGTATAGCTTTATCAAGCTTCAAGGAAACTTCATCAAGATTTAGCTCTAAATCGATATTACTTGTTTCCACTGTGTAGGCTCGGAATAAGTAACTTGCTAAATTTTGAACATACTCAGAAAAATTGATTTTTGCAAAATCTTTCGATTTATATAAGGTTTCGTGGACAAGAGCCATCAATTTGATGCGATTTTGACTTTCCTGGAACATCTCCAGTGTGGCTGTATCTTTGAGTCGCTGCGATTGTAAGTCGAGAAGACTGGAGATTACCTGTAAGTTGTTTTTGACTCGATGGTGAATTTCTTGGAGTAAGACTTCTTTTTCCCGTAGAGATTCTTTAATTTCTGTCTCTGCCTGCTTACGATCGCTAATATCTAAGCTGATTCCGCTTAAGAGTACTGGCGAACCCATTTCGTTGTAAATCACCTGGCCTTTGGTCTCTATCCAACGAATACTGCCATCGGGCCAGATAATGCGGAATTCGAGGTCGTGAGCCTTCCCCATAGTGATCGCATTTTGGGTAGCTTGGTGGATGCGATCCCGGTCTTGTGGGTGAATCCTAGCTAGATAAGTTTCGTAAGTCCCGTCGTAGGTATTGGGAGCAAAGCCATACAGTTGTTCCAGGTTACTCGAAAACGTGAGGGTTTCGGTTTGAAGATTCCTTTCCCAGGGACCCATGCGAGCCGCATCTAGAGCAAGGCGCAGTTGCTCTTGCGATCGCCGCAGTTGCTCTTCTGCCTGTTTGCGTTCTGAAATGTCCATGTCAATCCCCGCCATCCGTACTGGATTGCCAATTTCGTCATAAAAAGTTTGGCCTTTACTTTCTATCCAACGAATTTTCCCATCGGGTAAGACAATGCGGAATTCAACATTGAAGTTCTCGCCCGTTTCGATACAGTGTCGGTCAACTCGGCGGACGAAATCACGGTCTTCTGGATGAACAATGGCTAGAAATTGCTCGTAACAACCCTGAGAGTTATGGGGAAGAAACTCATACACTCGTTGGAGGTGATGCGACCAATTAACAATTCCAGTTTGCAAATTCCAGTTCCAGTAACCCATGCGGGCAGACTTCATAGCAAGGCTCAGTTGCTCTTCGCTCTGACGTAGCTGCTCTTCGGCAAATTTGCGATCGCTAATGTCTAAATTAATCCCGATCATCCGTATCGGCTTGCCCGTTTCGCTGAAGATGACCTGACCTTTGCTTTCCAACCAACGAATGCTACCATCATCGGGCCAGATAATGCGGAATTCAATGTCGTATTTATCCCCCGTCTCGATCGCATGTCGATCGGCTTGGCGGACGCGATCGCGGTCTTCCGGGTGAACGATTTCTAGCGACTCTTCGTAGGTAATGCCCTCAGGCTTGGGATCGTATCCATACAGTCGCCTAAAATTATTTGAGTTACTTGACCCAGTAATTTTTCCGGTTTGAAAATCCCAGTTCCAGCCGACCATCCCAGCCGCTTCCAAGGCGAGGCGTAGTTGCTCCTCGCTTTGACGCAACTGCTCCTCTATCAGCTTGTGTGGGGTAATGTCGGTACTCACACCCAGCACTTGATAGACTTTACCATCACGGTCAAAAAGCGGCTTTTTAATGGTTTGAAACCAGCGCACTTCGCCAGTTATCGAGTGGCAAATGTCTTCTGGAATGAATATCTCCTCTAATGTGGCGAACACGTCCCGATCTTGAGCGGTATACTGCTCGACATCGAACCCATTGGGATTAAGGTCAGCATCACTCTTGCCCAATAACTCTTCAATGGGTACTCCACAATAATTGGCATAGGTTTGATTGGCGAGGACAAACTTGCCCTCTATATCTTTGACAAAAATTAAGCTCGGATTGGCATCAATGACAGTTTGAAGAAGTTCGTGCTGGACTTGCAGGGCAATCTGTGATTGCTTACGTTCTGTGATGTCTAAGTTAATCCCAGTCATCCCCTGGGGTTTGCCCGTTGTATCGTAAATGATCCGACTTTTGCTTTCTATCCAACGAATGCTGCCATCAGGCCAGATAATGCGGAATTCCACCTCGCACTCCTCCCCCGTTTCAAGAGAGTGTTGCTCAACTTGGCAGAGGCGATCGCGGTCTTCGGGGTGAACAGTTGCCAGAAAATCATGTTTGGTATCCTTTTGGCTATTGGGAACCCAACCCAGCATTTGTTCTAAATCACTCGACCTCGTAACCTTTCCCGTGGGAAGATGCCAGTCCCAGAAACCCATATGGGCAGCTTTGAGAGCAAGATGCAGTCGTTGTTCACTCTGCCGCAGCTGCTCCTCTGCCAGCTTACGTTCTGTGATATCAGTACTCACACCAAGGATTTGACAAACTCGACCCTCGCCGTCTAGCAGCGGTTTTTTAATGACTTGAAACCAGCGAATTTCCCCTGTTGAGGTGCGGTCAATCTGTTCTGCAATAAGCTTCTGCCGCGATGTAGCGACTACTTCCCGGTCTTGAGCGAGGAACTGTTCGAGTTCGGCTTGATGGGGAGTCAATTGGATATCAGTGAAGCCTAGTATCTCGTCAACAGTTCTTCCGTGAAAGTCAGCAAAGGCTTGATTGGCGAGTACATACTTGCCAGACCTGTCTTTGACAAAAATCTGATTGGGATTGTGATCAATAATAGTTTGGAGAAACTCTTTTTGAGCTTTGAGTGCTTCCTCTGCTAGCTTGCGCTCAGTAATATCAGCACTCACACCAAGCACTTGATAGACTTGACCATCACTAGAAAAAATAGGTTTTTTAATGGTTTGAAGCCAGCGCATTCCCCTGGCGGGGGTGCAAACAAGCTCTTCTAAAATCAACTTTTGCTTTGACGTGGTGAATACTTCTTGGTCTTGAGCAATGAACCGCTCGGTATCGGATTGATCAGGATGCAACTGGACTGTTGTCTTGCCGATTAATTCTTCAACAGTGATGGCATAAAAATTAGCAAAGGCTTGATTGGTCAGTACAAATTTGTCATCTCGGTCTTTAACAAAAATACTGTTGGGATTGGTGTCAATCACAGTTTGGAAAAAATTCCTTTGGGCTTGCAGCGCCTCCTGCACCTGACAACGCTCGGCTATTTCTTGCTTTAGACGTGTATTGGCTTGTGCCAATTCGAGTGTGCGTTCAGTTACCCGTTTTTCTAGTTCAGCATGAGCGTTTTGGAGTTCTAACTGTGCCTGTTTTTGAGCGCTAATATCTTGGAGCATAGCGATCGCATACTGAAACGAGCCATTGGCATCAAAAACCCCTGAAACTGATACATTGCCCCAAACCATCCGACCATCTTTTCGCAAGTAGCGCTTTTCCTGGCTAAAGTGAGTGCATTTTCCCTCAACAAGTTCCTGAAAAAGCCTAAAGCTCTCCGCTTGGTCGTCTAGATGAGTAAACTCGGTGAAGGGCAGATGCTGGAGTTCCTCCTGGGTGTAACCGAGGATTTCCTGAAATGCCTGATTGATTTGGCTCAAAATGGCATTTTTATTGACGATCGCTATGCCAATTGGAGCGAACTCAAATACAGTCCGGAAGCGCTGTTCGCTCTCCCGCAGTGCTTCTTCTGTTTGCTTGTTCTTAGTAATATCGCGGCTAATTCTGAGAATTGATTTTATAGAATTATCTGCTGCTAACTCCGGAACGCCACGGGATTGGTAATACTTTAATCCATCGGGAGTAAGGAGACTAAACTCTATTCGATCTTCCTGACAAGTCTGGATAATTCTTTGTAATGACTGCTCCCACAAAGCGATAATCGCCTGTGGCATACCTACTTCATAAATAGTTTTCCCAATATAGGCCTCAGGAGGTTTTCCCGATGTCAGTTCAACGGCTGGGTTGACATAGAGATAACGTAGCTCTCCATCGAACCGAGCGATAATATCAGGAGAGTTTTCGACGAGCGCTCTAAACTCCTGTTCCCGTTGCTGTAGGATTTCCTTGGCTCGTTTGCGTTGGGTGATGTCTTCTGCAAGACCAGCGATGACCCAAGTTTCTCCAAAATCATTCTGGATGGGAAAAGAGCGCGATCGCACCCAGCGTATTGACCCATCCGGTCGCACAATCCGATACTCGGCTTTGTCCTCATCTTGATCGAGATTAGTCAAGGCAACCTTGACACGTTCGCGATCGCTAGGATGAATCGAGTCCACAATCACATTCAAATGACTGCCAGGGTACGCGAACAAACTCTTGACCGGACGCCCCCAGATTACCTCAAAAGCGGGACTAACGTAGAGTAGCTGCTGACGTTCGGCTGAGATTAACCAGAATACTTCCTGAATTTGTTCTGCCATGAAACCAAGATGATAATCCCAAGACCAAGATGATAATCTTTACTGACTGTGTTCTAGAGCCTCATTAGCTCATCTATTCCTAGTCATATCGCTTTCATCTCAAAATTCGCGAGGGTATTTCTACGGAAAGTAAAGATTAGACGAAAGTTGAAGAGTGGTGTTCCCGGAAAGGCTGGGAGGTTAGGTGTAGTCACTGTTGCCATCTGGAAGATTTCCTTGAAGGCAAAACGGAAACGTTAAAATCACCGCAAAAACTTCCTCCTTGAGAGGGAATTATGAAAAATATTGCAGCTTTTCTGCGTTCAGCTTTACGGGTGTCTATTGAGCGATCGCCCAGTGTGCGCGTAGTGCGATCGCTTAAGTCGTCTACGGTTATCAAGAATCCAGCCTTTAAACACGTTACCGCCTCAGTCGTCGCCACCGTAGCCTTCGCTTCAGTAGGATCGGGTCTGAAACCCACCCTTACTCACGTCAGCTCTATCACTCCTCCATTCACTTCAATCGCGGCTAAACCAGCACCCATAGCGAATAACACCAACTTCATCCCGTCCAATGTAACTGCCTCTATCTCATCGCGGCTTAACTCGGCGAAAACGCCAGTTGCCCAGTTGCCAACTAACGGCACTCAATACAGGACAATGGATCTTTTCGAGCCTGGAACCCTTATCCTCGTTGTTCTAGTGGGCGCTGTTGTGATCTGCGTCCCTCTGTTCTTTGGGGGTTTAGTCGTCATTAGTGAACGGGAAGTTGGTATTGTTGTCAAAAAGTTCTCCTTAAAAGGTCGCGGACTTCCTCCAGGACGGCTGATTGCCTTGGATGGCGAAGCTGGATATCAAGCCGATACCCTTGCCCCTGGCTGGCATTGGGGTTATTGGCCGTGGCAGTTCTCGGTTCGTAAAGAGTCTGTCACCGTCGTTCCTCAAGGTGAAATCGCCTTAATTGTCGCCGCCGATGGTGCGTCCATCCCGCCGCAACGCATTCTGGGGAAAGTCGTAGAGTGCGATAATTTCCAAAATGCTCGTCAGTTCCTTACGGAGGAAGGCGAAAAAGGTCGTCAACTCGGTATCCTCACCGCCGGAACCTACCGCATCAACACGGCTTTATTCAATATCATTACCGCCGCTAATGCTGCCAAACATGGCATGACCCCCGAACAGTTGCGGTTGTACAGTATTTCTCCTGACAGAGTTGGCATTGTCACCACCTTTGACGGCATTCCTATTCAAGAAGGGGAAATTGCTGGTACGATTATCCCCGACCACGATAACTTCCAAAATACTCAAAAATTCCTTAACGGGGGTGGACGGCGAGGCTTGCAGGAACAAGTTCTCCTCTCCGGTTCTTGGAACCTGAATCCTTGGTTTGTCGGCATTGAGCAAGTTGCCATGACGGAAATTCCTCTTGGCTATGTCGGCGTGGTGATTTCTTATGTCGGCAAAGCGCAAGAGGATGTCAGTGGTGCGGCGTTCACTCACGGAAACTTGGTGAATCCGGGACATAAAGGGGTGTGGGTTTCACCCCTTTATCCGGGTAAACACCCACTCAATACCCGCGTTTTGAAAGTTGAGTTGGTGCCTACGATTAATATTGTGCTGAACTGGTCGGGTCGCACAGAACGGCACAGCTACGACTCGAAGCTTTCCTCCCTCACCGTGCGTTCCAAAGATGGTTTTGCCTTCGATCTGGAAATTGCCCAAATTATTCATGTGGGCGCATTGGATGCTCCTAAAGTAATATCCCGCGTCGGTGCGATGCAAAATTTAGTAGACCACGTATTGCAACCAACGGTGGGAAATTACTTCCGCAACTCAGCTCAAGCCTATACGGTACTTGACTTTCTGACAGCACGCTCAGAGCGGCAGGCGGAAGCGGCTGAGTATATTAAGATGGCACTGCGTGCCTATGATGTCCAGGCAATTGATACCTTGATTGGGGATATTTTGCCACCTGCGGAATTGATGATGACGCAAACTGACCGTAAGATTGCTGAGGAACAACGCAAGACTTATGAAGTGCAGCAAATGGCACAAACTCAGCGACAGCAGTTGGTGAGGGAAACCGCGATCGCAGATATTCAGCAAGATATTGTTAAGGCTGAACAGGGTGTGAGTATTGCCGACCTGCAAGCACAAGCCCAAATTAAGTACGCAACAGGTGAAGCGGAATCCATCCGGGTGACGGGAAATGCCAAAGCGGAAGCTTATAAAGCAGGTGTCGTTGCCTTGGGTTCGCAGGGGTATACTGCGTTGCAGCTTATGCAAATCATAGGCGATCGCAGTGTGCGTGTTGTCCCAGATGTCGCTGTCACCGGGAACGGTGGCGGTGGTGGATTGGTTGATGGCTTACTGGGAATGATGATGCGGAATCAAAATGGCAAAAAAGCCAGCGCATCTCAGTTAAAGTCTCCTCCCCCAGCATCTGAATCAAACCAACAACTGCCTGCATCCCACACCTCAGAGTCTGTTCCCAATTCTCAAGCCTCACAACCCGCCAATTCACTACCCAATATCAAACTATCGAAACCAACTACACCTAATAACAATTCTGCCTCTAGTGATGAATTTGCCTTTGCAATAGATGGGTTAGATACAGACATCATTTAGAGCAAACTGACAAGAAATTGAGAGAACATATCTCTAGTTTGTAGGCAACACCTTTAGGGGCGCAAGGCTTTGCGCCCCTACCGATATGTACATTGGCATTCATTTCTCCTAGCCCAGTTTTACCACTGGCTAGGTTATTAGCTAATGGTGAAATTACCTGATGATTCACTATAATTTCTCTGGCAGTAAAATACTCAAAATCCAGTTTCATAGCAGAGCGCTGGCACGGGCTACCTCACACAAACTATATCCTGGCAGCGCAAGGCGATCGCACAATATCTTCAGGTGCTGCTCCTCTTACCTTGTCATTGCACTAGATTTTCAGGATTGTTCTCCGGCTAGGGAGCATCCAACTAAATGTCGCGAGGGGCCGCCCCTTATACCCGTAGGGTTAACGGGTGGGGAATGCTGACCAGTAGAAAATTGAGCGTAAGTGAATCCTTATTCTGGTGGCGCTTGTTGCTCAACGTATTGATTGAGCTGCTCAATCGTCACGCCACCGCAACTGGCAACAAAATATGAGCCAGTCCAGAAAACAGGTTTTCGGTAAATCTTTCCTAGATAGTCACCGAATTCTTTCCTAATTAGACGGCTAGAAACGGTCTTCAGGTTAGCGATAAACTTACTCAGTTCTACTTGAGGATGATAGCGAACCAATAGATGCACATGGTCATGCTCTCCGCTGAACTCTAATAATGTTGCCTCCCATTTTGAGCAAGCTTCATCAAAAATGCTTGCCAGTCGTTCGTGAATGGCTTTATTGATAACTTTCTTGCGGTATTTAGTTACAAATACTATGTGAGCAGTAAGCGAGTATACAGACCTAAAACCTTTGTCGTAGCTAGTTGTCACGGATAGCGATAAATTGTAAAATGTTAACCATGATTCTAACCTACTGCTACCGAATTAAACCCAGTGCCGAACAAGAAGCAACAATGCTCTACACATTAGAGCTGCTGCGTCGGCATTGGAATTTTGCGTTAGGACAAAGGTTGGACTGGTTAAAGAGAACTCGTTGTCAGAGCGACCGTTGCAGCCTTGTTTCTGAGCCGATTGGGGAGATACCGAGTAAGGTTGATTACTATACCCAGCAATCAGCGCTCAAAGAAACAAAGCAGCTATTTCCTGATTACAAAAACATCTGGTCAGAATCGCAGCAGGTCAATCTACAACGGTTAAACAAGGCTTGGGAACGCTGGTTGTTTCCCGATAAATCAGGCAAACGAGGGGGACGCCCACGGTTTAAAAAAGCGGGTGAACTTCGCTCGTTTGTCTACCCACGAGTGAACTGTTCTAAAGCAGGGGCACACATTAATAATGGAGCGCTAAAGCTATCAAAAATAGGAGAGATGCCTGTGATCATGCATCGCCCTATTCCCGGCGGTTTTACTCTCAAGACTTGCACGATAGTCCACAAGGCAGACGGCTGGTATTGTTGCCTCTCCATTCAGGATGAGACAGTGCCAGGACCTCATCCAATGGCAGAGGTTAAAAAGGCTATCGGTGTGGATGTGGGACTTAAGGAGTTTCTCACAACCTCAGAAGGTGAGACGGTTCCGATTCAACAAACCTATCGGAAAACCCAGCAACATTTAGCCCGTCAGCAACGGAAATTAGCACGAAAGCCAAAAGGCTCAAAACGAGCATTTAAGCAGAAAAACTCTATATCCAGAATTCATCAGCGTATCGGTCGAATTCGTGAAAACTTCCACTACAACACAGCTCACAAACTGGTAGCTAACTATGACTTGATTGCGGTGGAAGACCTCAACATCAAAGGACTTGCTCGAACAAGATTGAGCAAATCAATCTTAGACGCGGCATGGGGCAGATTCATCAACATCTTGGAGGCAGTGGCGGTCAAACGCGGTGTCCGAGTTGTCAAGGTGTCGCCCTACGGCACGTCTCAAGATTGCTCAAATTGTGGAGCGAAAGTAGCGAAAACTTTGTCCATTCGTCTGCATGAATGCCATAAATGCGGATTAGCTATGGAC
>JALYGX010000119.1 GCA_030776905.1 Cyanobacteriota bacterium
AAGCGCCACCCGCTCGGCTAACACTCGCTCCCACTGAACCAGAATCGTTGTTTTCATGTGACAACAAAACCTCTAATTCGTCCTGTAGGCTCCCACTAATCCACCTGTAGATTTTTTGTTACTTGGCTATGTGGTGACCTGGTGGTAGTGCCGTTATACTAACGATAGGTAACGGCACTTGTCAACAGATACCTGTAACCTACCCATACCTTGCGGGAAACACTGGTATATACCGCAAAATGGGTATATCTAGACAGGAACACAGTGCTGTGACTACAAAAAAGCCTAAAGTAACGATCTATTTAAGTGAGGAGCAGAAAGCCGACCTTGATAACTGGGCAAAATCGCAGAAACGGTCTGTCAGTAACCTTGTCTCCTTCTTAGTTGACCAAGCGCTAGAAGACTACAAACAGAAAGATGGAGGCAAGAAAAGTGAAAAGTAAACACGGCTAAAGCGGCTGAGGAGGTAGGGCAGCAATGGGTAGGCGATGCGTGGTAAATGTACTTTATTTTTCTCTCAAACTAAGGTAATGGAATAGAAATGCCAAATTAGCTAAAGAAGGTAATGAAAAACACAGAGCTGGAACCAGAACACAAAAAATTAATCTCAACCATCTGCCTACTGCCTGACATCCCAACTATCAAACTTTGGAGGAAAGAGCAGAGCATTGAACTGAAACGCCAACAAACACTTTGGAAATGCATAGGAGTCAGAATCGACTATCTGCAAAGGAAGCAGCTAGGTTTTCAGATAGATGATCCAGCCGACAAGATAGAAACCCCCATCCTTAAAGAAAAGTTAATAGTTCACTCAGATTACTTTTTCAGCCTACTTCAAGTGCTAATCGACAGCTTTAAGATTATCAAAGCGGCAGCCGAAAAAAAGCAGAGGCATTTCCCTTTCAAACATCCCAGAGAGCTACTTTCAGAAATATGCAGGGAGAATGCTCAAGTCAAAGTGGAAGAAGTCACCAGCGAAGAAATTGACAACGATTGTGCAAGTATTTCCCAGATCCGCAAAGAGCAATCCCTGATAGGAAAGTTTTACCGAGGAACCCTTGACGAACAACTCATGCAAGAGCTATGCCAATTTTTCGAGGATTCCGGTTTTCTAATTGGCTTTGTCATTGCCTCAATTTACCAAGATACTGAAAAACGATATCTGAGAAAATGGCATTCTTGGCAGCAATTCAAAAAAGCCCACAAAAACTTCTGTAAATATCTCAACAATAGCCAGACCTATTCTATTGCATGGAAAGCAGGCTATCCTATTTGGACTGAAACCTGTCAACCTGTCCTCTATGATGACTAAGTTCTCAAAGTTTCTTAACAATCATTTTAATGTGGACTCCGATTTTTGATCGCTATTTTTCTAAGCCACGACTCAACAAAAGATCTTCGGTCTATGCTTTTTTTATGGCATAGAGGATAAGTAAATGCTCAAATCACCATTAATGAAATCGGTTAATAGCTCCGTTCCCGCACCACGGCTTGAGCATGAAAAGCTGCTCAAGCCTAAGCGCTTGAGGTAAGAAGAGCGCGATCAGCTCTAGCCCAACAAATTGAACAAATAATAAGACGGCTGAACCCTCTGCCCTGCTGAAAAGGAGCGCTTCTCAGGGCGCTCACAGGACTCGGAACTCAACCGAAGTCCTAAAAAGAATCAAACTTCAGCCTAGCGTAATCATGCATTGATTTCCAACAGAAAAGCAGAGGGACGCCTTAACTACCAAAAAGGACGCCCTATGAAAAAACCTCTCATAATTGTCTCACAATTGAATAGGCATTGCAAGGGAGAGAATCATTCTCATGCACTATTTCGCCTACACCCAACGGGCGATCGCCATAACGATCGCTCTAAAATTTCCCCTACAACCGGAGGGGAAAAGCCATGACCTACCGGGACGCAATCGTTGAAAATTGGATCGCTAGCGGCGTCGATCCGGACTTACTCCGGCTGAACCCTGAAGCTATCGATCGCGAAGTCGAAAAAGAGCTACAACTTTGGATTAATAGCTTTATTAGCTCGTTTCGTCCAGAAAATCGCCTTAAAGCTATATTAGAACGTAGTTTTTTCATGCGGACTCCCGCGCTCTTTTCGGCTCCCAAAGGGGAGCGCTCAATAGCCGGACTAACGGTCAAAATACGTGCTGATAACGAAAAGGATTTTCGATTTTTAGTAAGCAGGCGAAAACAGCTCTCTTATCGGCTACAGAAAATCGATCCAGCAGCGAAGTTTTTATCTTTGTATGAGCCGCAAGGGATTGAAGCATTAACAACAATTTTATCAAGCGGTGAAACACTTCTTTCACGCACAGGCAAAGGGGGTGAACGATGAGCCTCTCCCCTACTAACCAAAGCAATTCCTGTGCCATCTGTGAAGATGTTAGCGGCAAGTGTCGCCAGGGCAGAGAAGATTTGAGCTACTGGCAATGCATGACTTATGCTGATGCCAAAAAAGGCGAGATTGTCGGCGGCTTTAAGTGCATTGGTCAGATTAAAAATGGTCTTTGGGCAGCATTCAAACCCGATAACTCAACCGAGTGGACTCAACAGCAGCGGCTTGAGTGGAGATGTGAAAACCAGCGGCGGCAACAGCAAAAAGCCAAGGAAGATGACGCACGGCGGCGGCGGTCACTGTCGGCAGTCGAACGAGATCAGCAGTATCGAGCATTGTTAGCTGAACTCACATTGCACCCAAATGACAGAGCCGATCTAGTCCGACGTGGATTCAGTCACGAACAAATTGAGTTATGTTTGTTCAAGTCGGTCGAATCTTACCAGAAGCTTCAATCTGAATTCAGCGAACTGCTGCCAGGAATTGGCACGGGCGGCAAAAATCTCATCGTCAAACATGGAGGGTATCTCTGTCCAGTTCGTAATGCCGATGGGTTGATTGTCGCTTGCCAGATCAGATTACGGGCATTACCGACTGGAGAGAGCAACCGTTATCGCTGGTTATCAACGAAAGAACAGACGCTTCACCTGTACACAACAGGATTTAACCCTAAAGCTGAGTTGCCGCTGGCAATCCACAGACCCCAAGGTAAGCCACTGGGAATTGCTTTAGTTGAAGGGGTGGGTGCTAAACCCTTCCTAACCAGCCAGAAGCTAAACTTACTTGTACTAGGCGCAGCGGGGGGTCAATTCCTCTCTAGCAAGTCCATCCTCAAAGCTTCACTTGATAAGCTCTCAAGCGAATTGGGTGGGGTCAAAGAGCTTACAATTGCGCCGGACGCAGGTGATATCCTCAATCCACAGGTGATGAGCCGATGGCAAAACTTGACTGCTGTACTCAAAAAATGGGGATGGTCTGTCAACTTTGCATGGTGGGGTCAACTCTCCAAAGATGCTTTTGATATTGATGAATTGGAATGTATTGAAGGGATAAAACTCATCAATTCTAACGAGTTTTTCAACATTGCCAATCACGCTAAACAGCAAGCAGAAAAGGACGAAAAACTCAGGCAAGAGAGGTTGAAGAGGGAGGCAGAAGACGCCATTTATCAACGGCTGACGACAATTCAAGAGAAACCTTGGAAAGTTATCAACACCCCCAAAATTAACCTTGAGGAATTACTGACAGAGCCAGGGGCAATTTACATTATTTCTAGCGCCAAGGCAACCTGCAAAACTGAAGCTTTAAAACCCGTTGTAGCCAAACACGATAGGGTTTTAGCTTGGTTCAATCGCGTTGCCTTAGGACGTGCGGAATGCAAAGAAATAGGAGTTTTTTGGAAGGATGAAAATAAACCCTACAGCAGCAAAAATAAGCGCGGCTTCTGTGCTGATTCAAGCTTCCAGTTCCATCCTAAGATTCTCTCAGAAAAAGGTTTTCTTATAGGTGATGAATGCGATCAAGTATTCGCTCATATGTTCGGCTCAACCTGCAACAAGGATGGCAAGCGTCCGCTAATCCTGGCGACATTAGAAGCTCACATTGACGCGGCAATTCATGGCGGTGGCATGGCTCTATTCATGTCTGCCGATGTTACCCAGAAAGAAATTGATTATCTCAAGGCTCTCGCTCCTGAAGGTTGCCCAGTCAGGTTGATTGTAAATGAATATAAACCGGAGAGGGGAATTGCCTACTTCGATGTCAGCGCTAATCCAGATGCGACGATTGAGAAATTGCTCATGACCCTTGAAGAGGGAACTCCTTGCTTCCTAATTGACGACATCAAAAATGGGATCAGAGGATGCAAGTCAATTGCTGAATATGTCCGCTCGGTTCATCCGGAGTGGGCTAGCAAAATCGTAGAGATTAACTCCGATACAAGCGGCGACCCGCTCATTATCAGCTACTTGGAAAATATCAATAAAGCCAGCACAGAAACATTGCTGTTAGCCTGCTCTCCCTCGGTTGTGTCGGGAATCTCTATCAAAAATGGTCACTTTGGGGGGGTCTTTGCCTTGTTGAACGGCATCCTAACGGTGAGCGATGCCTCTCAGGCGATCGCCAGAGTTCGAGGCGCTGAAGAGATACATCTATGGGCAGCAGAGGAAGGGTTAGCTTATGAAGCCAACGGCTCGACAGACCCGGACGAAATCAAGGATTGGTATCGACGTAATTACGAAGCTAATTGCAAACACTTGCTCAGTTTTCGGGCTGAATATGAGCCAATTACTGGGGAATGGGGTAGCCCTCACTTTGACCTCTTCTGCAAGAATGCTGCCTACCGCAATCTTTGCATGAGTCGGTTGCGAGAGCGGTTAGAAGTCAGGTTAGAAGAGGAAGGGTATCACTTGGTAGTTGAAGAGGATGCCTCCTCTGATATGGTCAAGAATGCTCTCAAGGACTGCTGGCATAAAATCGAGCTGACAGAAGCACGGGCGATCGCAGCCGCTAACCTTCTATCTGATGCAGAATTAGAGGCACTACAAGCCCAAAATACCCCCCTAACCCCTGAAGAAAAGTTAGATTTGCAAAAGACGTTGTTACTCAAGTGGTTTGGTCGAGAGCTGATTGAAGCGACTACTTACGAGCATGATTCCGGTGAAATCTTAAAGGGCTACGCAGCAATGGCTCTTAAGAATGAGCGTGGCGTCTACCGTCAGCAATTAGAAAACTTCTATCTACTGACCTCAGATGAGGGTGAAGCAATAGGTAAGGATATCGCAGCGGAAGTCAGCCAGCTTAAGCATAATCGCGGTCGCTTCCCCGGCGATATCCGTTGGCGCTCTCGCCAGAGGAAGGCAAGAGAATGGCTGGGTCTACCTGATTTCCTCAACCCACAGAAGTGGTACGAGCCTAGCGATTACCGAGCGATGGGACAAAAAGCCAAAAGCAAAGCACCCATGATTAAGGATTGCCTCAACTTCACGGTTGAGAACATTTCAGATGGACAGATTTTCGGTGAACTTATGCATCAGCTCGGTCTGGAACTCGATAAGGTATGGGCAGCAGTTAAACCAGGGCAGCGGCGGTTTAAGCGGCGGCGAATTTCTGCCGACTCGTGGCGCTATGCCCAGATGTATGTCAAGTATCAGCAGCAGCTCAAGGCAGAGAGAGAGGCATCGCTGCAACTGGCACAACAAGCTGTGTGCCAATCTGATCACCCCCCCCAGAATATATATACAGACCTCTCTTTTAGGGGGGGGGTGATCACAGAAGAAAGCCAGGTTGAGGTATGTGACAGTGAGTGTGCCAATCTGATCACCCCCCCCAGTATTTATATACAGCCTTCTTTTTTAGGGGGGGGTGATCACGATTTAAGCCAGGGCGATAGGGTTGCTTTAGACGCAGCCGCAGTAGAAACGGAATTCAAGCCATTAGTTGAGGCTCTAGAAAGCCAAGCTGGAGTGTGTGACAGTGAGTGTGCCAATCTGATCACCCCCCCTGGTATTTATATACAGCCTTCTTTTTCAGGGGGGGGTGATCAGGATTTAAGCCAGGATTCAGAGGTTCGAGAGCTAGTCCAGGCACTGCCGTTTGTTGAGACGCTTGAGGATTTTGTTCTTGTCGTGGAGGATAGTCCTTTACAGGCGGTTCAGACTGCGATCGCTCTCCATCCTGACGAAGCGAGGCGATCGCCGTTGACGCACTGGGTAGAAACTTTGAATTTGCCAGCCGGAGAAGTGGAGTCACATAAGAATTGGCAGGAAAATGTCAAAGCTTACGGTGAATTACTAGTTGACGCTTTTGATCATGGCATTGATGTTTTACGAGAATTGCTTAATCCTTGGGCTTTTGATGAGCGGCGGGCGGCTTTTCTTGAATTTGAGCATCTAGCGCCTCGGAAGATGGAGCAACTGGCACATCTTGAGCCAAATTGGTTTAAGTGGTGTGAGGCTTAATGAGGTAATCTCCGTTCTCGGCTAATTTCGGTTGTTCTGCCATTGTGCGTGGATTTCTGCCCAGTCATCCAATCGCTTGCTCAGCTCCTCCAATCCATAAATTTTATCCTCCGCGTCGGAGGCAGATTTCAGTACATCTGCTGCGCTTCTCATTATGTGGGGGAGGCTTGTGATTAGAAGTTTCTCGTGTGCTTCGATTGGTCTATTTTCTGAAAAGATTTCTGAGGCTTTCGTGAGCATTTTGCCTGCCAAGGCAAAGGCTTGATCCCCAAACACGTAGCTTTGTGAAATCAGGCGTTCTTGTCTTTTTGCTGATTCTCTAAGTTTTTGTTGTAAATCCTCAGCGGATGTGGTCGCAGCTTCCCTGCTGACTTGTCTGTGGGCTTCTAGTCCCTCAGCCCTAATCGACTCTATTTCTGTTTTTACCGCCTCAAGTTTTGCCCATCGCCCGATTGTTGAGCGCGGTACACCTGTAGCTTCGCCAGCTTCCTTGTAACTTCGCCCTGATGCTAGTAGTTGCGCCACTTCTAAGAGTTGGGGGCTTAAGGTTTTTTTACGGCTCTCGTCTTGAGACGGCATGAGATTTTACAAGATTTTTTGAGATGTTGATTAACATATTAAAGCTAGAAACAGCTCTAGAGAAGGCTTTGTGGCGTCTCACCCCTAGCAATTTTGGGTTTTCCGGAGTGGGTTACTCCGGAAATGCTAGATGTTCTAAAAACTTTCTGTCTGACTCTCAAACACCGCACTGGTTTTTAAGCTGACGAGTCACCTCGTCTTTTTTTGCCAGCACCTCTGAAGTCTTGGCGTTGACCGCTTGAGCCGCCGCCTGTTTTTTCACATCTAGGGGATTGCGATTTAAGGCATCAGCCGCAGCCGCCTGGTTTCGCAGCGCCTCAGCTAGCTCTCGATACACTGAAGCGCTCTTGTTTCTCACCTGAGCTAATCCGCTATCTTTGCCCTTGAGCTGAGTAAGTTTTTGAGCTAGTTGTTCTAGCTGGCTAGCCGATTGGTTAGCGGCGGATGGTGTAGCCATCACCGAGGCGGTGACATCTGGAGATTCCTGATTAATCAAAGCTATTGTTTGCAGACATTCTTGAGCTTTCTGCTCTTGACTGACACAACTGATGAGTAGGGAAGAAGCAAGTAAGATATGGACAAGTTTATGAATCATGCGGGAATCCTGACGACTACCAATAAGATTCCCGTTTTAGTGGATGTGATCACAAAATGTTCGGAGTTCAAAGCGAAGATGCCTCTACTCTTATAAGAATGAGCTGTAACGTACCGCAGGCAGAGGACAGAGGTTAAGGGTTAGCGATCACCACCCATCAATTTCGACAACCCATAAGCAGCTAATCCAAGCGCTGCCCCAACTGCTGCGACTGGAGCCATGCCGATAGCAACAGCCGTTCCGCCTACAGCTAGACCCATACCTCCCACGACAGTAGATACTCCAGCGCCTATCGCGGCTCCTCCTGCGACTACGCCTAGAGCCGTAACATCTCCTTCGTCTATTGCTTTCTTTGCACCAGATACAGCCAACCCAGCAAT
>JALYGX010000120.1 GCA_030776905.1 Cyanobacteriota bacterium
GGCTGCACCTAAGACCTTAATCCCGCCTTTTTCGTTGTCAATGAAATTATCCAGAATCCGGGCGATCGTGTAGGGAATGACTCCAACAATTTTGACGCCCATGTCAATGATTTTGCCGATGATGTCGTAGAAGTCATTGCGCTCTTTTTCTTGCTGTTGAGGGTTATTTAAGGGTTCACCCTTGCTATCAACTAACGGTTTACCGAGTGACATTACAAACTCCTTCGTAGTATCGGGAAAAGTACAACTTGCCGCCCAGTGCGTACCCCACGCACACTCGGTTTTTGTCGAAGATGAACGTTTTCTTTTCTGGGTCAACTGAACGCTTCCAGTCGATTCGTGGTGGGGTATTGGAAAGCGTATAGTTGGCAACAATTAACTCGTTGAAGTTAGCAACACCGTTTTTCGAGTAGGCATCTGCTATCTTTTTGGTAGCTTCGGCTTGGGTTTGTTCGAGTTCAGCTTCTGCATTAAGGCGATCGCGCTCTGATGCCTGCTGCAACGAATTGGGGATAGAGAAAGCATTGATGGTTACTAGCGCCAAAATGCCTGTAACTCCGGCATATAATCCCGGTGCGTAGCGTCCTGACATTTTCATCGATAAAACCTCCCAGCCCCCAGTCGTGACCAGGGGCATGAACAACTGGTTAGACTGAGCGTGAAGCGTAAACTTTGCCGCGAATTTGAGCGGTTAGCGCGTCAATCAGTCCCTCAATGTCGCTTTCACTGAGCTTGCTGCAATCGGCAATCCACTCGCACATCTCTTGGTCTTTGTTCCAGATATCCCAGTCAACCCCAGCAGTTTCGATACAAGCATCTATCAGGGAAATACTGTTATTTGATTCGACCCAGACAGGCTTGTTAGCGATGTAATCAGCCAAGGCTCCCCTCATTACAATCTTTTGTTCATAGGTCATCAGCTCAAGCTGGGAGCCGAAGCGTTCTTGAAGCAAATGAAGAGTATCTGGCTTTTGTGTCTGGGGATTGTATCCGGTGAAGAAACCTACTGGATGTATCATTGTTTTAAGCCTCAAAGATGGTTGCAATTACGTTGGAACTTAAGGGATCTAATTCAGGTAGATATGGGTGGCCATCTTCTAAAGAGCAATTGCCCCCGATGGACTCAAAAGCTTTAAATTCAGCCGTTTCACCAATTTTGTTGTGGAGTTCTGTCGTCAACTCCAGCGTTTGTCCGCCGTCGTAAACGCACCAATCAGATTTAGGAAAACCTAACCCTTCGATATGTCGTAGTAGGTCGCTGACAATCTGATAAGTTGTTGAGGATTGTGAGTCGAAGTTAGTCATTAGTCACCTCTGTTTGCTGTTGAATTGACTGCTGGAATTCACGGCATTCATCAGCCGCTGCATCTAAAAGCTGATTCCCGCGTGCCAGCACTTCATGAGTGACTGGTGTTGTCACAAGTTGGTCTAAGAATTCCATCAACGCCTGCTGTTTTGGTGTTAATTCGGGCTGTTGTGACATGATGAAAAAATCCTTAGTTCATTGGGTGGACTTGGGAGAGTCAGCGCTGGGAGGTTCCAATTCGTCAGCGCTGGCTTCAACTTGGATTAGTGGATGATCTGGATAGAGAGTGGCGAACTCATTGAGCGATTGCCGTAGTTCCCCCCACATCCCCACTTCCGCTAAGTCGTGCCATTGGTCAAAGCAAGGCTTGAGGTTAGGGATTAGTTCAGGTTCAGTCATGTCTGCAATGGGTGATGTTTGCAATAGGTGATGTCTGCAATGCCTTAGTCACTATGGGGAGCTTGGCTACTGCTATGCGGGTTGTCGAGGTTCAGTTTGTTGGCGGTTAAAGTCCCGTTAGCGGTTCATCAAACTGGAAATCATTTTCTGGGATTGATGGGGCGATCGCTTGCTGGACTATCTCTGGTAAAGGTTCAGCTTTGGCGTAAGTTGGGCTAACTGGCTGAACCTCCCAGGTTTCTTCCAGATGTCGGGCGTATCGAGAAAATAGAACATTGATAACTTCGCTTACACTACCAAGTTTGGTAAGTTCAAGAAGTCGATAAGCTTTCTCTAATGCAGCACCTCGTAAAACAAATCGAGCCTGTGTCATCACACCACCATCCCCCGGATTGAGATTTCTTGCGGGTTGGGAGCCACACGGAAGCGCCCCTTGGTGGCTTCTTCGATAGGCGCTGCCAGCGGTGCGGAACCACCGATGATTAATACTTCACCAATCTCTGCGAACTTGTGTCCCCAGGTTACGCGCAACTTAGCCCGGATTTCTTCAATCCAACCGGAGCGGCATTTTTCAAACAAGTGGGCAAAGCTAATGCCGGACGTACCAATAACAAAACTGTTGTCCTTGATTGCGTCCATGATTAAGCTCAGGTCTTGAGTTTGACCTGTAGTCGGCATCAGAGCCGCATTGAGGCGACGGGCTAAGTCATAAGTCCCAGGAACATTTAGATCGAGTTCACGCATGACTGAACCAGAAGGAGAATACAGACGAGCGATCGCAGTTCCGCCCCCAAAATCGACAATGCCATTGATTGATTTGGGAGACTTAAACATCCCGTTAGCCCGTGCGTAGCGGTAAGCTGGCTTTGTTTCGTCAACGGGCTGGACACTCCGAATCGTAGAGTAGACCCGTTCACCATTGCGGGTGAATTCATAGGTGTTAGCTAGTTCGCCTAACTGCTTGACGTTCTCCTTGTGTCGGCTGTCGGGTAGTGCAACCCGTAAGCATTCAATAATCAGCGTGTTTTGACCGATATTTGGTTCTAACGCCGCAAACATCAGGTATTTGGCGAGGTCAATCTTATCGAATTCAAACGCTGGCTTTCCTCCGAGTGCTTGAGCCTCAGCGCCAACGATGAAACGGCTTTCAGTATGCCCGTGCTTGTCGAACAGTTCGACCAAAACCGAGTTCTCACAAGGCTCGGCATCTTCCCAAGCCTCTAGCAATTTGACAAAGCTGGGGATGGTGCGGATGTTCCCCTTCGGGTCGCTCCACTGGGTTGTACGGTTGCCAGCATCCAGTGCCGCGATAGGTCGTTTAAAGGCACTTCCGGGTTCCTGGCTAACGTTCTGCGTCAGGGTTGCAGTCATTGTTTTTAATCCTTAAAAATGGCTGAAATACTTGTAAGTTCTCGCTTTGAGCCGGGTTGCAATGGCTCGTTAGTCATGCCTTGGCTGTGACGCGGTATGTCTGCAATAAAGTACTTTTTGCTTGCTGCTGACTTATCGCGTCTATGTGAGTTATCTTAACTATTAAGTACTTTCCTGTAAAGTACCTTCCCAAAAATTCCTTTTAAGTAAAGCGAGGGTAGATAATTGTGGAGTCAAGCCAGCTTTGTAAATGCGATGCCACCAAAGGGAGAAAGCGTTCAGACGTACTTACCACCAGAAATCAAGCGAAAGCTTGAGGCGTGGGCAGCGGCGGAACAGCGCTCTATTAGTTTTCTTGCGGCTCAGATACTTACCGAGGCAATTACTTCTTGGGAATCTCAACAAAATGAGTCCCCTGCCTCTGACACCAGCACCAAGAGCGGCGGCGGCAAAGGTAGGGGAAAGAAGGGGTGAAAGATGACTGAGGATTATGCCGAGATAGAAGAGTTAGCGCTCGCGCTAGAGCAAGAATCACAGCTACTTCGAGATCTGCTGACCAATACCGAGCAAGCGACGCCGGAAGTAAGCCGCCAAATCAGAGATCATTTCATGACCATCCAAGGGGTGTGCTTTTCTAGCGGCTGAATTTTTAAGCGAAGACGCTGACGTTGAGGGTTGAGGAGCGCACCTTTATGACCGAGACACCCGGACGCTACGACATTGGTGATCGCACCCGTCCCCAGCCTCCACCCAGCTTCGAGGCACAGCTCAAGGCTTTACCACCTGCCGTGCGGTCTGTTGCTGAGTCGCTGGCACTGCGAGATATGGAGTCAGCAAAACGCTATGTGGCACTGTACCTTTCAGCTAATCGGGGGGTGAAGTCGTGAGCGAGAGCGTTGCGCTGCTGCGGAGAGCGAAGCATTAGCGAGTCTTCGAGCGTCAGCGCAGATCGCAGCCATGATCTGTTCAATTTTCACACTTAAGGGAATAACTTCATGAATCAACTCATAGAAAGCCCCAAGGAAAAGACAGAACTGAAAGAAGCGGCTGTGTATATCTCCTATGATTTACCGCCGCTATTGGAGTGGGTAGAAATTCGCCAAGTTCTTCCGCCTGAATTTTTCTGAATGGTTGCAAGGCTTTCAGCTTATTCTTCTATCAGGAATTCTTTTGAAATTTATGCTTTACCTTAACCAAAGCCATCACACTCGCATCCGTCCAGCCAAGGTATAGAAATCCGCATAAAAAAGCGGCTGCCCTGCTGCAAATGCCTGAAAACGTGCTGTTACAAGCAGCACGGCAAAAAACACCGGGACAACCGGAGTTAATAATTGATAATTCAAAGCTAGCTTATCAAAGCCGAGCATTGAATTCATAGCAAAAGCAGCAGGGCTTCCCCCCCGACCAAAACGAAAGGAGAAGCCTACCAGTGAAACAAAATATTTTTATCCCTTGTGATAATCGTATCAAATATCAACCCGTTTTTCGCACAAATCCTAACCACTTAGCGTGTGCTAGCTGCGGCTCAACCGAGCGGAAACTGGGCACAGGCAAAGAACCACATACAGCCTCGCTGCGATGTGGACAGTGCGAGAGCGTTGCGCTGCGGCGTCGCGCAGATAGCTTCATCACATGGCTATCTAAAGGCGAACTAGCCCGGATTGAAGCAGCTCAGGAGGTGCAGCAATGAGCGGCACATCTCAACGAGATTTAGAGCGAGCTTTCATCGATAAGTTCTGCGGCAGCTTTAACAAAGATTTTCAGAAAATACTCGACAACGTTGGCTTTAGCTTCACGGTAGACGGGGAACCCCAAGGAGTACTTAAGCTAAGGCTGTCTGTACAGACTCAGAAAGACTACGTTGCACTTAAGCGTAAGTGGCAAGCTCTGCGCTACAGGCTCAGAAAATTAGCACCGCCAGTTAAGCAGGTGATCATTCTGCGCTTGTTCATGTCTGAGCGAATTCCAACCAAGCACAAGGGGATGTTTGTACGTCAAACGCTCAATATACCTTCCCCCTGCTTAATCATCGACACTGAAACGGGCACTATCACTGAAATAACTGTTGATGTGGGCGAATTCTTAAATCTTCCTGCTTTGAATGCACAACAGGCAGAACAGCTATTCACCGGATTATTTGGAAAATCAAACCAGGGAGGGCAGGTTTAATGGTTGCATCACCTATTTCTTCAACTCGAAAGCGTCAACAAGGGCAACAGGAAACCCTATCACGCTGCCTAGAAGACGCAATTAACACCCTAAGTGCCGAGCAGATTTACAATCATCCGGCGCACAATTTTAAGCTGAATGGCGACAGGCTACGGGGCGGATGTCCGTTGCACCAAAGTAACTCAGGCTCCAGTTTCGTCGTCACCATCTCGTCAAAATTATTTTGGTGTGCAGGCTGTCAGTTCGGTGGTGGACCCGCCGATTATCGAGCCAGCCTCAAAGCCGGTCGCTGGGTCAAAGCTCGCGGCAAAGATTTTGTTGAGACAGTTCGGGAATTAGCCGCCGAGGCAAATGTACCATTCCCAGCACAAGAATCCTCCCCCGAAGAGATAGCCAAGGCACAGAAATGGGAACGGCGACGGGCAGTTCTAGCTGAAACTCAAAACTATTGCCAGGAAATTCTGTGGAGCGAGCGAGTTGAAGCACTGGAAGCCCGTCACTATTTGGTAGCTGAAAGAGGCTTAACAGAGGAAGAAATTAAACGACTGCCCATCGGCTACTACCCCAACGGTGGTGAACTTAAGCGCCATTTAATTTCTAAAGGCTTCTCCGATGAAGACTGGAAAGGCACTGGCTGCGTGTGGAAGGATATGGAGCGATACATTACCGTACTATGGAATGATGCATCGGGACGCCCCCTCACCATCTACGGTCGCTATTTCAAGCAGTTTCCACCAGAAAGTAAACCAAAAACTCTAGCGACTCCCGGCGCGAAAACCAAACAATCACCACTGTACTTCGACCGAGCGCTAAAAGCTGGGCACAAAGAAATCATTTTAGTCGAGGGCGTTCTGGACGCCGTTCTGTTGCAGGCGAAGGGTGATACCCGCGTTTGTGCTTATGTTGCCGCCAGTTGTTCAGGCGACCAAATCGAAACTCTCAAGCGTCGGGGAATCACCAAGATTACGCTGTGTGGCGACCCGGACCACGGAGGCGACAGTGGCACTTCCTCCAATCTACTGCGGCTCACTGAAGCGGGAATTAGTGTTTATATCGCGCCAAAATTACCAGACGGATTAGACCCGGATGAATTCCTACTCGCGCAGGGAATGGAGAGCTGGAAGGCTCACATTAACTCGGCGGCTCATGGATTCCGGTGGAAGGCACAACGGTTGATTGAGTCGGGGGATGTCACCTCCGATAAGGGGAAGGCTGAAGTTTTGCAGAGTGCGATCGCATTCTGTAAGGCGGTCAAAAATCATCCCGATCTGGATGTCTTTTTCTGGCCCATCATCCGCAACAATTTAGGGATGGAACCCGAAGAATTTCGAGCGCAACTAGAGAAACTTTGGGAATCATCTCCGGCAGAAGTCGCCGAGTTGGGCGGCGGCGATGGCAGCGGTGGCGGTGACGACGGAGATGGGGGTGAGGGTACTGGTAAGGTTGTCCGATTCCCTGGCTTGGTGCCACTAACCCTGGAGCAGGTTACTTCAAAAATTGATGAACTTATACTTGAAGGGGCTAACGGCTCTTACCTGACCGGACAACTCAATCGGCTTGCAGCAGCTAGCCAGTTCTTCGTTGGAGAACTGCGAAAGCTTTACTATGAGCGCTTAGATGAGTCCGACTTAGAAGGCGACCGCGACAGCAACCGCAGTGAAATCGACAACCTTCTCAACCTAAATGACCAATCGTTGGACTTAGCTAACTATCTCCCACAAAGTTTGGCGCAACCAATAAACCAATGGTGCAACTGGCTTAACATCCGTCCGGCTGTTGCCCTAACAGCACTACTAGCAGGGATTTCTAGTGTCCATAAAACTGGCACGGAATTGGTTTTGCAGCGCAATCAAAACTTTAGAGTGCCTTCCACTATTTACGCCGCACTGGTCAGCCCCAGCGGTCAGAAGAAGTCACCCATCTTCCACAACATCATCAGGCAACCGCTTAACACGCTGGAAAAAGAAAAGCTTGCCGCCTATGAAGCGGCTATGGCAGACTACGAAGCTACTTTACAACAATGGAAGGATACCAAAGAGGGACACAAGCCCCAAAAGCCAAAAGACCCACCACTCTACTACTTTACAAACGCGACCGGAGAGGCTATCCCAGTACAAGCCGCGAAAGACCCTGGTAAGACTTTACTGGCACTAATCGATGAATTAGCCGGATATTTTAACTCCAGCAACGCCTATCGGAACGGGCGAGGCAGTGACAAACAAGACCTGCTCTCGTACTTTGACGGCTCTGGACAGACAGTACTCAGAACTAGTGGAGTGCGGGTCAATCTGAAAAACATCTACCTCAGCATATTCGGAACTATCCAGCCGGAAGTCCTAAAGCGACACATGGAGGATTGCAGCGATCCCGATGGTAACTGGGCGCGGTTCTTGTTTGTTAATCAGCCTCTACAAGCTGCTACCCTTCACGACGATGATGGGATGGTCGTCCAGATCAGCGATCGCCTAACCCACTTCTACCGTCAAACTGATCAACTACCAGAGATGGAGTACCGCCTATCCAGGCAGGCATTTAAGCGTTATCAGGGGGTTTATGACCAACTTGAGCGCTTAAGGGTCACTCACGCTAAATCTGGCATGGCTGCGGTTTATTCCAAGATGGAGGGGTACATCGGACGTTTAGCCCTCAACCTCCATACTCTCTGGGAACTGGATGCAGGCAAAGCTTGCCCTGATGAAGAGATACCGCTTTTCATCATGGAGATGGCGATCCAGTTAGCTAAGTTTTACATGGGGCAGGTGAAGCTCATGCACGCTAACGCCGATGATGACAGCCTGCCTACCCACATCGTTAAGCTAATTGAACTATCAAAACGTCTGGAAGCCAACGGTAAGGACGGATGGATTAAGGCACAGATGTATCGCGAGCAATTCGATAGCAAAAAACGCCCATTGGCCCAGAAAGCACGGGATTGGATGAACGAAGCTGTAACGCTAGGGTACGGGCGCACACGCGGTACTGGCAACCGCTTAGAGTATCACTGGCGGCGTGATAACAATGGAGATGATAATAATCCACCACCACCAGATAACTTAGGGCACTTAGGAGAACTTAGAGAAGACTTAGGCGAGACGCTTCCCGTAGTTGAAACCATTGAAAATAAAGGAGGAACAGCTAACTTAGGGAACTTAGGTTTGGGTATGCCTAACTTATCTGGGGAAGAAGCTGAGAGTTTGAACACTGGTGGATACGGTTCCCAACAGTCTGACGAGGGGGGGTATCTTCCTGAAGCTTTCCTAAGTGCTCCTCAAGAAAGCTGTAAGGCAGACCAGATGGGCAAGAAAGACTCAGGGAACAACTTAGGTTCGGGTTTTCCTAACTTTCCCGAAGTTCCTGAAGTGTGTGACAGTTACGATCCAGTTGTGACAGTTGTTGAGGAAGCGATCGCACCCCACGCCCCAGAAGCTGTAGTGCAGCGAACAGTGGATGAACCTCTCACGGTAGGCGAGCGCGTGTTTGTGCAAAGCTGTCCCCACACAGACAAACTTGGTCCATACATTGTTTTGGAGATAGACGGAGAGTTCGCACGAGTAGAAATGTTTACTAATCCAATCAAGCTGGCGGATTTGAGAAAAGCGAGGGTGACGCTTTAACGACCAAAGAAAGGCACAAGGATTTTTCCCGATGCTTTTCCGAACGAGAAATGCGTAAGGCTTTGTGGGAAAAAGTGGGACGATTTTAGCCCCTTTTTTCCGGTTTATTGACAAGACTTAGTAATAAACGAGGTGTACTTGAG
>JALYGX010000121.1 GCA_030776905.1 Cyanobacteriota bacterium
CAACAAGTACGCGGCAGGTAGAACAACGGGCTAACTTGCCGCAGACATGAGTATGAGGAATTTTCCAGCGCAAGGAAGCCTCAAGGATAACGCTCTTCCGTCACTCTCGTGAGAGAATAATAGGGTAAAGTGTCGCAAACTCTTTGCTGGGCAATGTTTAGGGCAAGAGAACCGGCATCTGAATTATGCCGTGGCAATTCGTAGCAATCATGGAGTGTGGTTGCCTCAAGACCAGACAGTCAGACAAAACCGCTGGCGAACATTTGACAGAATAGACCTCTTGCAAAAGTCGTCGCTGGGGTACTATGGGGACTGAGAACAAGCGATCGCTCACCCTTTTGTTGCGATCGCTACCCCTGATTTATAAGGAAAGCTTATGATATACGAACGAACTAAACCTCTGAAGCCAGCAGAGTTTAAACGGTTTTGGGGTGTCACCTATGAAACTTTTGACAAAATGGTGGAAATAGTCCGTCAACTTCTTCAATTGATATCGTCGTCATTGACGTAACAGAAAGTCCGATAGAACGTCCTAAAAAAAACAAAAACACTTCTATAGCGGCAAGAAAAAAAGGCATACCTTTAAGTCTCAAGTTGTAGTTAATCAGGCAACTGGAGAAATTATATGTACAGCTCATGGCAAAGGAAAAGTGCATAACTTTCGCTTATTTAAAGCGAGTAAAACGGCTTTAAGCAAAACTATTAAATGCTTGGCAGATAAAGGCTATCAGGGGATTCAAAAACATCATGCCAACAGCCAAATTCCTAAAAAGAAGCCGAAGATTGCGGAGAGTTGAGCGCCTCAGATAAAAAGAGAAATCGGGAGTTGGCGAAAAAACGAGTAATTGGCGAACATGTTAATCGAAAACTGAAAATTTTTAAAATTTTAGCTGACCGTTATAGAAATCGCCGAAAAAGATTTGGTCTAAGATTTAATCTAATAGCTGGCTTATACAATTATGAACTTCGGCTCAGCTCAAACCAAGCAATAAGCAATTTTTATGATTGATGGTTAGCGATCGCTTGCCCTCAGTCCCCATAGTACCCTATCGTCGACTTTTGCAAGAGGTCTATTGTGTTTCACGGACCCCTGGAAGTCGGGGATAATCTCACTATCGAGGATGATGCCGTGTTATTCCGCTCTAAGGTGGGCAATAACGTGACGATTGGTACTGGGGCGCTAGTCGTTGGCGTAACACTGCGCAACGGGGTGCAAGTGCCAGAGGGAGCAGTCATCACTACTCAGGAACAAGCCGATGGATTGAAGACGAGCGGAATTTAAACGAATGTCGCAGGGACGCGCTAGGCTAGCGCCGTTTCTGGCAGTGCGCCTTGCATCTTGCTCAAAAAGCTAATTAGATTATCCATTTGCTGTTCTGCCTTGAGGACTCCTAAACCCCGAACAGTTACTTTACCCGGAGAGTAGACAAAACGCGATCGCAAGTGTTCGGGCAAATTCTCCTTCAGCAAGTTCCAGGCGGGTTCCTCCATCGGGGTTTCTAAAACAACGTGCTGCTTGTCCTCCGGTTTAATCCGGCTAAATCCAAGGGATTTCGCTATTTGTTTGAGTTCCACCACTCGCAACAACTGATTCGCGGCTGGGGGAATAGGACCGTAGCGATCGCTCCAATCTGCCGCAAGCTGCACTAACTCTTCCTTCGATCCCGCAGACGCCACAGCCCGATAAGCACTCATCTTTTGGTCTAAATCTGGGATGTAGTCAGCCGGGATAAAGGCCGTGAGATTAAGGTCGATCTGAGTGTCATCCACCTGGGGAATTTCCTGCCCTTGAATCTCCCGAATTGCCTCTTGTAGCATTTCCATATAGAGGTCAAAACCGATCGCCTCCATTTGTCCCGACTGTTCGGCACCTAAGAGGTTACCAACGCCCCGAATTTCCATATCTCGCGTTGCCAACTGATAACCCGAACCCAACTGCGTGAACTCCTGAATCGCTCGTAAGCGCTGCCGAGCTGGTTCTGTCAGTACCCGATGTTTCGGGTAAAATAACCAAGCGTGAGCTTGAATGCCAGCACGACCAACCCGTCCCCGCAATTGGTAAAGCTGTGATAGACCGAATTTATGGGCGTCTTCAATCAAGATCGTGTTGACTCTGGGGATATCCAAACCCGATTCGATAATTGTGGTGCAGACAAGGACATCAGCTTCCCCAGCGCTGAAGGTGAGCATGGTAGATTCTAGTTCCCCTTCATCCATCTGACCATGTGCGATCGCCAATCTTACCCCTGGCACCATTTCCCGCAGTTGGGTGGCAACGTCTTCAATGCCGTCCACTCGTGGCACTACGTAGAATACTTGACCGCCGCGATCGAGTTCCGTGCGAATTGCCGTCCTAACCGCTTCGGGATCGTAAGGTACGAGATGGGTTTTAATCGGACGGCGTGAGGGGGGTGGGGTCGTAATCAAGCTCATTTCCCGTACCCCTGATAAGGACATATAGAGGGTACGGGGGATCGGTGTCGCGGTTAGGGTGAGAACGTCTACCTGAGTTTTGAGCGTCTTGATTTTCTCTTTTTGGTTAACGCCGAACCGTTGTTCTTCGTCTATCACCAACAACCCTAAATCCCGGAACGTCACCCCTTTCCCTAACAACTGGTGCGTCCCGACGACGACATCCAGTTCACCTGTAGTCAGCCGTCGTTGAATGTCGCGGCGTTCCTCGGCAGTCCGAAAGCGATTGAGTAAGCCCACATGAATCGGGTAGGGGGCAAAGCGTTCTTTCAGGGTGTGGTAGTGCTGCTGAGTCAGGATGGTTGTTGGGGCGAGGAAGGCGACTTGCTTTCCAGCGGTGACGGCTTTGAAGATGGCACGAATTGCTACTTCGGTTTTGCCAAAACCAACATCCCCACAAACCAAGCGATCCATCGGGCGATCGCTTTCTAAATCCCGCTTCACATCCTGCACCGCCTTGAGTTGGTCGGGTGTTGGCTGGTACGGGAATGAATCTTCTAACTCCTCCTGCCAAGGAGAATCGATTGGGTAAGCAAAACCCTGCCGTTGCGATCGCTGGGCATAGAGTTGCAGCAAATCGACCGCCAACTTTCTAATTCCCTTCCGGACACGATTCTTTGTTTTTTCCCAGGCTTTGCCAGACATCTTGTTGAGTTCTGGCGGACGATCCCCGGTAGCCCGAAACCGGGATAATACCCCCAACTGGTCAGCCGCTACTCGCAACAAGCCATCGGCGTACTGTACGACCAAATATTCGCGGGTTTCGTGGTTAATGCTCAGACTTTCCAGCTTGAGGAACTTACCCACTCCGTGGTTTCTATGAACGACATAATCCCCCTGACGCAGCTTATTAGGGTCAACTTGTTTCGAGGCGGCGCGGCGTCGCTTACGGACGTAACTGGGAGTCGCTAGGGTATGTTGCCCAAAGAATTCGCGGTCAGTAACGACTACGATGCGGTAAGTCGGTAAGATGAAGCCTTCCAGTTCAGCCAATCCCGAATACTTTACCGCTACCGGAGTGTGCTGGATAAGTAGCTTGTCAATGGCTGGGTAGTCGCGGGGATTGGGGACAAACTGGGCTGGGCAGTCGTGTTCTTGTAATAGGGAGACAGAACGGCTGGGTTGGGCGGAGACGAGCCAGATGGAAAAATTGCGTAGACTTAACCCGCCGGAGCCGTCACGTTCCCCTCGGAGGACTTCTGCGAGTTTGGCAAACTGATGGGGCGTGACGGGTACAGGACGACTGGCAAGATTGAGGGCGGAGTCTTCTGCCAGTTCGGATAGCTGCAGTTGCTTAAAGCGTTCTGCTGTCGCTAAAGAATCGTCAAAGCTACGGTGGATTTTCGGTAAGGTGGGAGTAATTGCCGAGAGTTGTTCTTGGGCGTGTTCGTAAGCGCGATCGCTATGGGCACGACATTGCTCCGGCTCGTCAATGGCAATGAGTGTATTTTCTGGTAGATAATCCAGTAGCGATGCTGGCTGCTCAAACGCAAGCCCTAAAAAGCGGCGGCTACCCTCTATCTTCTGACCCGCGTCAAGTTGCTCCTGTTCTTCAGGGGAGAGATAAGCTTTAACTTGTTGTGCCTTTGCTCCTGTCAAGGCAGCAGCAATAATCGGACTAAAATCCGTAGGCGTCAGCACTAAATGCTCAATCTTATCTAGGGAGCGTTGGGTAGCTGGGTCAAACTCTCGCAACCGCTCTAGCTCATCCCCAAACCATTCCAGCCGCACTGGTAATTCTGCGGCAACGGGGAAAACATCAACGATATCACCGCGCCGACTCCACTGACCTTCTGTTTCTACGAGGGGAACGCGGTCATAGCCTAGCTGCGCCAATTTCTCATCTACAGATTTAGAGTCCCACGTCATTCCCCGGTTAAGGGTCAGGCAGTAAGGCTTAAAAGCCTCGACTGGCGGTAAATGGGGTTGTAGCGAGGCTTGAGTCGCAATAATTGCGATTGAGGAGTGCTGAGTGCTGTTAGCGTAGCGGGGCGTAGCCCCTGCTGAGTGCTGAGTTGAAGAGACTTTGTTATTATCTATACTCCCTAGGCTATTTAGCTGCTGTTCCTGCTCAGCACTCACTAGATCTGCCAACACCTGCATCTGTCCCCAAGTCATCTCTGATTCTGGGTCAAAGGGTTCGTAGGGTGATGCTTCAGAAGTGGGGTATAGGTGGACGGTTGTCCAGCCCATCGCTTCCAGTTGCACTGCCCAACGGCTGGCTTCCTCTAAGGTGCTAGAGACCACGAACAAGTGACGTTGAGACGCTTTTGCCAAAGCCGACGCTACCAATCCCTTGGGGAGGCGAGGCACACCATTTAGGCGCAGGAACTGCTGCCGATCAAGTTTCGACAGCAGTTCGGTGGTGAGTGGCGATCGCCCAAGGACGCGAATGATGGAAGAGAAAGCCATGAATTTAGGAAATGCCTAACTCGCTCTGACAGGAAAACAAGAGTATATCTACTATGTCCCTCATTTTAGAAGTCTTGCCAGAAAGTGAGGCAGCTTACTTAGGGAGTAGAAAGTGCTGTTAGCCTAGGGGAGCCTAGCCTGTGCTGAGTTCCAAGTGTTTTTACGACTCAGGCCTCGTCACTCGTCACTCGTGACTCTAGTTCTTTCTACTGGAATACTCTGGTGGAATACAGGATACTTAAAATCGTTAGGTGCAGTGCGCCGAAACTATCGGCAAAAGACTCTTCTCTTCCTTGTGGAAATTTTTATTATTCTCATACTGACTCTTGCTAACGCCATCTTCGTGATGTCAGAGATGGCAATTGTCTCAGTCCGAAAGGTGCGATTGCAACAGATGGCAAACCAAGGGGATGCCAAAGCCCGTGTTGCTCTGCAACTGTCTAATGCCCCCAATCAATTTCTGGCTACCGTTCAGGTGGGGATAACACTCCTTGTTATCGTTTCTGGGGCGTTTGGCGAATCGGTAATCGCTAAGAAAGTGGGACCTTTATTAAGTCTTATCCCCTGGCTGCAAGCCTATACTGAAACGATCGCTTCCGCCATAGCGATTATGGTCATCACGTATCTGACGCTGATTATTGGCGAACTGGTACCCAAGCGACTGGCATTGAACAACCCAGAACGAATTGCCGCCGCTGTCGCTCGCCCCATGCAGTTCTTGTCTAAATTTGGTGCCCCTGTCGTTTATCTGTTGAGTGTTTCGACAGATACGGTACTACGGCTTTTGGGCACTAGACCGTCTACAGACCCCCAAGTGACGGAGGAAGAAATTAAGGTCTTGATCGAGCAAGGCACGGAGGCGGGAACGTTTGAGGAAGCCGAACAAGATATGCTGAATCGGGTGTTCCGTTTAGGCGATCGCCGAGTTAGTGCTTTGATGACGCCGCGCCCTGATATTATCTGGCTTGACTTGGACGACTCAGCGGAAACGAACCGACAAATCATGATCGATAATGTTCACGGTCAGTTTCCCGTGTGTCAGGGCGAACTTGACAACGTGCTGGGCATCGTACAAGTCAATGATTTGTTAGCTCGTTGTCTGGCTAATCAACCTTTCGATCTGACAGCCGCGTTGCAACGTCCCTTATATGTGCCAGAAAGTACGCCTGGGTTGAGAATTTTGGAGTTGTTTAAGCAATCCGGCACTCATATTGCGATCGTGGTTGATGAATATGGTGTGATTCAGGGATTGGTAACGCTCAACGATATTTTAGAAGAGATTGTTGGAGATATTCCTTCTATTGATGAGCTTGACGAACCACAAGCCGTGCAACGCGATGACGGTTCGTGGTTAGTTGATGGGATGTTGTCAGTAGAAGAGTTTTTTGAACTTTTTGAAATTCCCGAATTGCCCAAAGAACAACGAGGCAACTATCACACGATGGGCGGCTTTGTCGTTACCCAGTTAGGACGCATTCCCACCGCTACCGATCATTTTGAGTGGCAAGGAATGCGTTTTGAAGTTATGGATATGGACGGGAATCGGGTTGATAAAGTGCTGGTAGTACCCATGCCCTCTAAGTCAGGGAATGCGGCAAGCGAATACTAGTGTATCAATCGAGTTACTGAGAAACTCTACGTTTGTGAGAAGAGAGAGTCGAAAGACTCTCAGGAATTAAGGAGAAAACTCATGAGTGAAATTGTTGATACGTCGAAAAGTCACAGATTAATTAACAAGCCACCAATTCTGTTTGAAAAGACGCAAAAAATAATTGAACAAATTGAAGACGAACTAAATTCCACCTTTTTGACTTACTGGACTTCTACAAATGGCAATGTTTGCCAGTCTGATGTTGCCGGACTTCAGGAGGTACTGCAAAAAATTGGGAACACGAGCGAAATTGTTTTATTTCTGAAATCTGAAGGAGGTTCAGGTCAGGCATCTTTGCGTATTGTTCACTTATTAAGGCATTACACGTCTCATCTCAAAGCACTAGTTCCCTTGGTTTGTGCCTCGGCGGCGACCATGATTGCCTTGGGTGCTGATGAAATTCAGATGGGACCGCTTGCCTATTTAACAGCGGTTGATACATCAATCACTCATAGTTTATCACCCGTTGATACCTACAATAGCCTTGTATCTGTTAGTCAAGAGGAATTAATACGGGTCATAAATTTGTGGCGAACGGAAGCAAAAGATAATGACTCGAACCCATACCAGTCAATCTTTCAATACGTTCATCCCCTAGTACTTGGAGCGGTGGATCGAGCAAGTTCTCTATCGATTAAACTTTGTACAGAAATTCTGTAGTATCACATGGCAGATAGAGCCTTAGCCGAAAAAATTAGCAATCAATTAAATTCTAATTATCCTTCTCATGCCTATCCCATTACGTTTAAAGAGGCAAAGACTATTGGGTTAAATGTGGTTCCACT
>JALYGX010000122.1 GCA_030776905.1 Cyanobacteriota bacterium
CAGCAGAAATGCGATACCCAAGATTTTTTGCTGTTTGCGCTGTAATGCACCGTTGACCGGAGTTTTGGCGGGTTAGGCGATCGCACCTCCCCTCTTCAGCAACGAAAAGAGCGATCGCTCTTTGTCTAACACTCTTTGAAGGGAAGCGATCGCGGGATTGCAGCACAAAGGCTTGATTTACGGCTCCGAGCAAGGCTATCGGTTGGCTCTGCCACTCTTAGCTCTGTGGATTCGCCAGCGCTTGAGTTAAAGAATGCAGAAGGCAGAGGGCAGGAGGCTCTTATGTACTTTTAAGACAGGGATTACTCGATTGTTGTAGACAAACATCAGGGGCAGTTGTAGTGCTATTCCACACCGGGACAGGGAGCAGAATTAATAATTTCAATTCCGAATCCGGAAGTAGTGCAACAACTCACTATTTTATGACACGCCCTAGATCGATCCGGTAGAGTGCGAAACTGTGGCTTTAGCTCAGACTATTATCCACCCTCCTACGACAGCCTAGAGAAGGCTGTTGTTGCTCTTCGTTGCAGCTTCGTCATATCTTCACCAAATTTTTGGAACAAAATCCGTTGCTTTTGATACAAAAGACTAGTTAATCAGTTTTTCGTTAACGAAGCGGGACGCAGAAGCGTCCTTTGTAAATCCAAAAGCCGCAAACAGCCAAAATTCATAGCGTGACCTTTCAGGGTGCGGAATAGGGGGCTATAAGCTTCATAGATGTTGTTGGCGAATTGATGAGAGGTCTGACTCCTCCCCTTTGCTTACAGGGAACCAGAGCTTTAGTGAAGAGGTTCGGGGTTAGGTCTTTAATGCGCCAACACTATCCTGATAGCCTTCATTTTCCGCTGAAAATTGGAGAGTTTCTTAGGTGTCAAGAGGCAATACTTTTTGACTCTATCCGAAAAAAATTCATTTTGTACTTGAGAATTTTTGTAACACAACCAAAACTATGTACGACCTCACGAACTTCAGTGTAAATGATATGTACAAATGTGCGATCGCACTACGAAATATGGACTCTGGTTGCAAAAATATGGAAGAGGTAGCCAGTAAGATGACTCGCTATCTCTATGACCATCTGTTTGATGGCGTAACTGGCAAACGAGCCTGTGCTCTCGCTCGTTTTTTCAAGACCCATCCCTACGGAGATTTAAATGAAGAACTTCAGAGAGCTGCCTCGGAGATATTGGGAGGTCGCTTTGCCAAGCCGTCTACCCGATGCCTCACTCTACTAGCAACAGCAGGTGATGAACCCTACTGGAACTCAAGACAGAGTTCTACTGGGCACAAAGCTATTCCGCTGATCGACAAAAATTTTGTAGAACGAGTTCCGATGATCTCGCAACTCATTCAGCAGTTTGGTTTAGAGATAGAAACTGTTATAAATCCCGATTCACAGTTAATTGCAGATTTAGAGAGCCACACCTTCAACGTGTTCTATATTCCTGAGGCGTTCAATAGTGACTATATCCCAGCTCAACAAAATTTTGTGGTTCCCTACCAAATTAAGTCCGTTCTGGGATTTGGAGGAATGTTACCGTCGGGAAATCTTTTTGCAATTATTTTGTTCACTAAGACATGGGTTTCTCCGATTACGGCTAAAGAATCCTTCAAGTGGATATCTGCATACGCTCGAATTCCAGTAGCTTCCTTTGATGACCGAGTTATTTTTAAGGATCGCATCAATCGGTAATTGAAGTCTTATTCGGGTTTATTGAGAAGAATAGGTGCCGTGAGCTGAGTTCACTAAACCTTGGGCGAAATTCTCTACCAAAGCGGCGGTCTACTTGAAGTACTCCTTCAAGTTGGTCTGCCTAAATCTTCACTACTTGAAGTCCTGGAAAATCAATGCAGCTCACCCCTAGCTCGCCTTAATAAGGGGAACCGAAAATCTTTAAAGTCCCCCTGTTAAGCCGGAGCTTGAGTGAGGAGATGCAAGGGGGATCTCCAGGCATTTTCACTTATGCAAGAAACAGATTCTAAGGCTTGCTAGCGCAAAGACTTAAGTTTTTCGTATTCCTACTGACACGCTGAGTTAACCCTAGACCGCTCCTTTAGAGAGAGGTCTAGGCAAAGCCGTAACGGTATGCTCGGAACTAGATGAAATCATATATAAGCGTACTTTCATGCTCCCGTGACTAACCGACAAGGGTTCGTTACCAAAACTTTTTGAAGATAGCAAATACGGAACCTGTTGGGAGGAGAGCTATAAATGCCTATGATGGAAAGTTTGAAACGAATTTCTGACACGGTGTGGGAAATTCCTGTTTCCTACAAGGAAGGGATGCGCGTTCCCGCTCGGATTTACGGAACCGAGAAGTTAATTCAGGAATTGGACGAAGCCGTTTATGACCAAGTGACCAACGTCGCAACGCTGCCAGGGGTAACAAAGTATGCCTTGTGTATGCCTGACGGGCACTTTGGGTATGGTTTTCCCATTGGTGGCGTGGCGGCGATGGATGTGGATGAAGGAGGCGTAATCTCCCCTGGTGGTATCGGTTTCGATATCAATTGCGGTATGCGCTTGATGGTAACTAACTTGACCTACGATGAAGTCAAACCCCATCTCAAAAAGCTGGTAGATAAGCTATACCAACGAGTTCCTGCTGGTGTGGGAAGCACGGGTTTTGTCAAGCTTTCGCGAAAAGACTTTCGGCAGGTTGTCGAGCAAGGTGCTCGTTGGTGCGTTCAAAATGGCTTTGGTTGGGAAGAAGATTTGGAACTAATGGAAGAAAACGGCTGCATGGAAGGTGCCGATTCTTCAAAGATTAGTGAAAAGGCAATTGATAGAGGATTCAACCAAATTGGAACATTGGGGTCTGGCAACCACTATCTAGAAATTCAAGTGGCTCGAAAAGAAAACATTTTCGATCGCTATTTAGCTCACACTTTAGGGATTACCAAACCCAATCAGGTGGTGGTGATGTTCCACTGTGGAAGTCGGGGATTTGGTCATCAGGTAGCGACTGACTATCTGCAAACCTTCCTAAAAGTGATGGAAAGCAAGTATGGCATCAAGATTCTCGACCGGGAACTTGCCTGTGCGCCTTTCAACTCTCCTGAGGGTCAAGCCTACTATGCGGCGATGCAGTGCGGCATCAATATGTCCTATGCCAATCGTCAAGTCATCCTGCATCGTATTCGGGAGGTGTTTTCGGAAATCTTCGGACGCTCCGCAGAAGACTTAGGTATGCACATGGTTTACGATGTAGCCCATAATACCGCCAAACTAGAGCGTCACATCGTTGATGGGAAAGAGCGATCGCTTCTCGTTCATCGTAAGGGTGCAACTCGCGCTTTCGGCCCTGGGATGGCAGATGTTCCAGAACGGTATCAGGAAATTGGTCAGCCCGTTATCATTGGCGGCAGTATGGAAACTGGGTCTTATTTATTGGTTGGCGTACCTACTGGCGACCAGACGTTCTTCAGCACTGCACATGGAAGTGGGCGAACGATGAGTCGTGCGAAGGCTCGAAAAACCTGGCGCGGAGACCAAGTCCAAAGGGATATGCTGAAACGAGGCATCTACGTCCGCAGTAACTCTGCACCTGGACTGGCGGAAGAAGCGGGTGGAGCTTACAAAGATATTGATGATGTCATCGAAGCGGCTGAGTTAGCTGGAATTAGCAAACCTGTTGTGCGGTTGGCTCCGATTGGAAATATCAAAGGCTAATAATTCCCTGTTCGGAGCGATCGCTATTTCAATACCAAATTACTGACCTTTTAGGTTGCTCTATGGACTCTAAATCTTTACATAAACTAGGCTTGCCGCTCTTGAAGTCATCAAGCTTGTATTTGTAGAGCTTCCCTTGTTTTGCAAAGACTAAGTTACCCAGAAAATCCCAAGTAGCCCAGTCAACTGTAGAATCAAGAAATTCAGGATAATCATCTAAACTAAACTCAAACGTGTATCCACGTTCCAAATAACCTCTGTAATACATTCTTAGTGTGGGATGATTTCGACTGGGCTGCCAATACCAGCCCTCGTCATTTTCGCATTTGACGATATATTTTTTAGAATTCTTAACTTCCACATTATTGCCGTAATTGTCTCCAGCTCTCGTCCATCCATCTCGCTCTAACCGGGGGTATAGTACACCTAAATCTTCTCCTCCGAACTGGGAATTCAACTGTCCTAATTTAAAGGGAACCTTTCCTTTTGGCTCTCCCCAACTATTCAATAACAGTTCTTTTTCATTTTTCCAATAGCCTCCTCCAAACCATGTTCCAATATTGTCTGCCTCCAAGTAGGTTTTTAAGCAAGGCAACAGACAAACCCCATTCCAGGTGTTGCCATTATTTCCCCCCATAGCCAAATAAACCATCCATTTTCCATCGAAAGAGATATCACAGCGTTTTGGATATAACGTACCTTTAAACCAAGAGCCGTACTCGAAGCGATCGTCTTCTGTATTCCAAGCAATGATGTGGAAAACTTTTGAGGGCTTGCGTCTGATTACAGCAACGTATGGGGAGCCTTTAGCCGGAAGTAAATGTATTCTCGCTGGAATTTCTTTAATCATCGCCGTGCAATTCCATTAAAAAGATAGTTTATGCAGATCCGCACACCGCTCACAGTTATTACCGGACCGCTCGGAAGCGGAAAGACGACGCTGCTGCGTCATATCCTCGACACGGTTTCCCGAAAAATTGCCATTCTGATGAACGAATTTGGGGAGATTGCGATCGATAGTAAAATTATTGCCGGGAAGAATGTCGAGATG
>JALYGX010000123.1 GCA_030776905.1 Cyanobacteriota bacterium
ATGCTTTCTCGCGCCATCGCATATGTTGTTTCGCAGTTTGAGAAGAAAGTTTTCACGAATATCTAAGTGCGAATTCAGAAAATCATCGAGGCGAAGTTTATCGGACATTTTAAGAGCCAAGAATTAAGCCATCAGGTCAGCTTAGACTATTGATTCAACCGAACTTAGCGGTTTAACACTCCTATCTGTAATACTAACTCGTGGTTTTGCGGTCTAACTCCCGGCAATTTTAGGAATTATTCAGACCGAAACTTTTGGTGTTTGACAAACCTTGACCTAGTAGGAGTTATTGTTATGAAAAACTTATTGGCAGCATGATCGCCAAAACCAAAAGTGCATTCCTGAGGCTATTGGCGACGGCTGGTATAAATTTTTACTTTTCAGACACCCACTGAACTACTCATCTTGGGACTGCCACCTGATTAAGTAAAGAGGAAATTACAGCATCGATCATCAAGCCATCTAGCTGTGCTTCAGGTTTGAGGATTAGACGGTGACGCAGAAGGGGTGGTGCGATCGCCTTTACATCATCAGGGGTAGCATAATTACGTCCTGCTAACCAAGCGTGAGCTTTACTCGTTTGCAACCAAGCGATAGCTGATCTAGGGGAAGCACCTAACGCTATATCCGGGTGTTGTCGCGTTCGCTGCACTAACGCTAAAACGTAATCTATTAGTTTGTCTTCCACCTCGACAGCTTGAACCGCTTTACGGGCGTTAACGATTTGCTCTACGGTGGCTAGAGGCTTCAGACGAGCCAAGTCAAGGCGCTTCGCTCGAAACCCCGCCTGAGCATTTAGCAACATTTGCTTTTCTGCTGCCGCATCCGGGTAATCCACAACAAGTTTGAATAAAAATCGGTCTAATTGAGCCTCTGGCAGAGGATACGTGCCCTCAAATTCCAGAGGATTTTGAGTGGCAATTACCCAAAAAAGTTCAGAAAGCAGCAACGTCTCACCATCTAGCGTCACCTGCTGCTCTTCCATTGCTTCTAGCAGTGCTGCCTGGGTTTTGGGTGGCGTGCGGTTAATTTCATCTGCTAGCAAGACTTCAGTAAAAATAGGTCCCTTTTTGAGAGTAAAACTGCGGCTATTTAAGTCAAAAATATTGGTTCCCAAAATATCTGAGGGCAAAATATCCGGCGTTAGCTGAATCCGCCGAAAATCTGCTTGCATTAGCCTTGCCAGTACCTTAACCATTAAGGTTTTTCCCGTCCCTGGTACTCCCTCAATAATGACGTGCCCACCACTCAGCAACGCTATCAGCAATTGCTGCACCAAGGTAGATTGACCGACAATTACCTTGCCAAGGGTTTGGCTGAGGCGGTTAAATAGAGTGTTGGTTTCGCTCATTTGCTTTTAGTCATTGGTCATTGGTTATTGGTCATTAATCATTGGCTTTGGACTAAGGGCTAATGATCGATTGTTGCTGATTAGATCCCATAAAAATCTGTTTCCTTCCTCAGCACAGGCTACGCCCCGCTACGCCAACAGCACTTTTAACTTAAGAAGGGAGATGACGACGGATTTGCTCCCATTTGCCCAGCCACGCTAGCAATTCTGTCTCGCTCATGGGACGTTTTCGAGATTGCACTTGCAGTAGTTGTTTCAGTTCTGCTGCTGGACGCCCTGTTTGTTGCACCCATGCGTCTACAAGGGCTTGCTCGTCAAGTGGAACTTGTCCTAAAAACAGTGCTTTTTGCAGTTGTAACTGTTCTTCTTTGCCCACAACCTCCAAAATAAACTCACTGCTGTTCGCTTTTTGCAAAACACCAGCTAAAGCTTGAATGTAAGCTTGGCTATTGTCAACAACAGGTGCTGATAAAGTTAAAGGCTTTCCAAAACGACGATTTCCCGCCCAGATGGCAACGAGTAAGACAATCAATCCCTGAATAAAAACTGGAAGTACAGGTGTTTTGGCTAAATAACTGAATAAATCTTCTTGCTCTTGTTGGCAAGTGTTGCCCTGTTGCCCTTTGCCTGGGGAAGTTCCGGTTGGGGAATCTTTGCCTGGGGAAGTTCCGGTTGGGGAATCTTTACCTTGGGAACTTCTAGCTGGAGCATCTTTGCCTTGGCAAACTAGTAATTCTGGATCTTTGTAACCGTGGATATATTCATCTACCCATACGGGTTGACCATTTTGAGTGACAAGTTGCGCCAAAAATTCATAGTTACCCCGAAACCCCTGATAAGCATTGGCGGCGAGATGGGATGTGGTAGCGAAGACGACTTGTCCCTCCCCAATACTTTGTTCCCAAACAATTGCACCAAAGCGATCGCCTAAAAGTCGTTCCTTCGCATACTTGTCCCGGCGCTGCGTGTCGATTTTAATGCTGCCTACTTCTGTTTTGTGCCTGGTATTAAAGGGAGCTTCTGTAACTGACTGACGGACTCCTAAAATTACTAAGGTATTGCCGTTCTTAACCCAATCTTGCTCTTCACCAGAAAGCGATCGCTCGGTTAAGGTACTGTTGACGCGCAACAAGGTAATTGGAGGTTCAGCCTTCTCGTCATCGGCTAAAGCCTCAAACGGTTTTCGCCAACGCTGGACAGGAGTTCCCCGTTCTGTCATAAAAGCGTACCAAGCGCCATAGCCATCAGGAGCGCGATTATAGGTAGAACCGCTATTTAGCTTATTACTGGCAGGAGCAGCCAGCAGTGTTAGGAGCATTATCGCTCCGATGGCGATCGCTCCCAATACCCCTAACCGCCGATTTGAAAGTTTCATGAGGCTTCAATCTCTCGATAGGCTTGCTGGCACTCGTCAAAGAGCGATCGTGAAGCTTCGGTATTACTAAAACATAGCTCTTGGTGGGTCATGAGCAAGGTTTGGTAAGGCTGTGGCTGCGGTAACTGCTGGACTAATTGCAGATATTCTCCATCAGTACGACTGGCTTGATCTTTCGCAATCCCAGTATCGTTTAATCGCTGTAACATTGCCATATAGAGACACAGGCAGGCTTCGCGGTAGTTACCTTGCTGCTGAAATTTTTGCGATCGCTGCAACCAACTGCTAACGGACGCCTCACTGTTTTGTGTTCTTGCTTTGTCAGTGGACTTATGCAGTTGATTCCTCCAGCCATAAAAATAAGGACTCAACCGTCGCATTATCTGTAAAGCCGCCCAACTTAAGAGAAAGGCTAAAACCAACCAAAAAGCTACCTTAGCGATCGTCCACAAAAGCGGAGACTTCAACCAAGACGGCGCTGAAGTATTGGGTAAATTAGGTACAAACCGAGAACTTTGCAGTTCCCACCACTCCCCTATCCGTTGTTGTAGCTGGTACAACTGCCAACCTAAACTGTTTTTCTCAAAAGAACTCGTAGACATGAGTTTAAAGCTTAAGCATATATACAAAAAAAAAGATCTTTTGTAAAATCTTCAAGAAGTCTAATCAAATGACCGTCAGCAATACGCTTGTCGCGCAAAAGTTGACTGACTTGAAAAACTCTCTATAACCCTTTAAGTAAACCTCATGGTATCAACTCCTCCTTCTCAAGCCTCATCATCTCAGTATGAAGTGTCAGATGCCAAACTTGAAGCGGAAGTAGATTCTCTTGTAACCGAAACTCCACCAGAAACTGAGATAGCTTTGGAGTTTCTCTATACCAGAGATATTGAATTTCGTCAGGAAACCCTTTACTTCCTTGTTGTGGATCGCTTTAATGATGGCGACCCCGAAAATAGTGAAGGACCAAACCCAGAACTTTACGATCCAGAGGGAAAAGATTGGGGCAAATACTGGGGCGGAGACTTACAAGGTGTTATTGACAAACTAGACTATTTAAAAAATTTGGGAGTTACAGCTGTCTGGCTTACTCCCTTATTCGAGCAAGTTGAAGACTTATTTATTAATAGCGCCGCCATCCACGGTTACTGGACAAGTGATTTTAAGCGGCTGAACCCGCGCTTTATCAATAAGGACGATGACCCGTCCCTCAATAAAACTCAAGAAACTCGAAATACAGTTTTTGACAGACTGATTGAAGAGTTGCACCAACGAAATATGAAGCTGGTTCTGGATATTGTGTGTAACCACAGTAGTCCGGATTTTAGTGGTAGCAAAGGAGTCCTGTACGACGATGGTGTACTAATTGCAGATTTCAATGACGATAAAAATAACTGGTATCACCATTACGGTATAGTCACCAATTGGGAAGATGAGTGGCAGGTGCAAAACTGTGAATTGTCAGGACTTGCTACCTTTAACGAAAATAATACCGAATATCGAGACTACATCAAGTCAGCAATGAAGCAATGGTTAGACCGAGGTGTTGATGCTTTACGAGTCGATACAGTTAAGCATATGCCCATCTGGTTTTGGCAAGAATTTATTGCTGATATTCAAACCCATAAACCGGATGTTTTTATCTTCGGAGAATGGATTTATAGTAGTCCTCTTGATGACCGCTCGGTTGAATTTGCGAATGAATCGGGAATGTCAATTCTCGATTTTGGTTTAGCGATCGCAATTCGAGAGGCATTGGGTGCAGGTGCTGAAGCAGGATTTCACTTAGTTCAGAACATTTTCGATCAAGATCATCGCTACTACAGTGCAACGGAACTGATTACGTTTATCGATAATCACGATATGCATCGGTTCCAAACGTTGAATTCAGACCCGGAAAGGCTGCGTTTAGCGATCGCATTAATTATGACCTCTCGCGGTATTCCCTGCATTTACTACGGTACAGAACAGTATCTCCACAACGACACGAACGGAAATAGTGACCCATACGGAAATAACGACCCCTACAACCGTCCGATGATGGAAAGCTGGGATACCGACTCGCCACTTTACCGAGATATCCGCTTACTCTCAGGTGTGCGGCGATTGAATCCAGCCGTATCGATGGGGAGTCAGTGGCAAAAGTACCTCACTCCTGATGTCTACTGTTACGTGCGGCGTTACCGGGATTCACTATTATTTGTGGCGATGAATCGCGGGGAAGCGGTGAAGCTGGAGGCGGTTGAGACAGAGTTACCCGATGGAGAGCATACTGATGTTTTATCGCGACGTAAATTTGAGGTCGTAGATGGGCATATCCATGACTTAGAATTAGGTTCGCGAGAAGTAATGGTCATCAGTCACGTTGGGGAACGAGTCAAGGGGCAAACAATAGTGCGGGCGCAACTCAATAGTGTCCAAACGCATCCGGGTGAAAGTATTGTCGTAACCGGAGATTGTCCAGAATTAGGTAACTGGGATATTGCGAAGGCTTACCCCCTAGAATACATCAACACCAACACTTGGTTTGGGGAAATTCCCTTCAATGAAAGTGCCGGAAAACCAATTTCTTACAAGTACGTGATGTTGCGGGAAGGGGAGTCTCCATTGCGGGAAAATCTGGTTGCTCGTCGTTGGGTTATTGCCAACGAAGGAACTGTGAAGTGGCGGGATAAATGGTCGTCTGGACGGGAGTCTTGATTCTTTGGATAAGGTAGAGACGTTACCTGGAACGTCTCTACACAAAACAGCCATCTTTACCCAAGGGTTGAGCGAGAAGCTTCAAGGGTGCTGAATTGAGCCTTAAATTTGAGTGGCGTTCATCAAGTCTTGCCTTCGCGAATTGACTGCTGTACGGGAATCTTAATCACAAACTCTGCCCCTTGCCCTGGTGCTGAATTGCATTGCATTTTGCCACCATGCTTTTCGACTACAATCTGGTAACTAATGGACAGACCCAACCCCGTACCTGTGCCCACAGGTTTGGTGGTGAAGAAAGGGTCAAACAGCTTTGAAGAAACTTCCTCATTCATTCCTAACCCATTGTCCGCAATCCGAATGGCGACCCAGTTGTCCGGAAGTACCTCTGTGCGAATGCTGATACTAGGCGATAGGCGATCGCGTTCCCCGTACTCTGGAGGAGAATCCGTTTGGGGAGTATGGGTATAGTGCGTAGGGTAGGAGTTCTCAAGAGGTAGCGTCTGTGTAGAATTCAAGACGATAGGTGAGAGGAAAGTTCTGTCCGGATTGTCGTTTACTGG
>JALYGX010000124.1 GCA_030776905.1 Cyanobacteriota bacterium
AGTTATTAAATGGAAATCTAGGGAAATGAGAGATAAGCTAATGCTGGTAACAGCAGGAAATTCTATTAAAAATATCTAATTATTAAGGTACATCTACATAAAGAAAAGAAGAATGCGATCGCACTAGTGTCTGTCAATCTAAATTAACACCCGCTTCTCATTAGAGGTTTTGCTATGGAAACAAACGATCTGATTGCCTTAATCCATCCTGCGAGCGCAGTTACTGTGGTTTTTCCGTTGATTGGTATGGTTGTTAACTTTGCATGGCAGACTCGCCAACGACGACAGCAAACGGCGCGTGATGGCAAAAGCCCAATCCCCCCAGTGGTTGGACGAGAACACGTCAATCTAGGTCGCTGGCTGACGGGAGGCGTGGTGGGGGTTGCCTTAATCGGTCTGGCTTACCCCATTTTTAAAAATATCTTGTCTAAAGAAGTCTGGAACACAAACCCTTCTCAGGTGGTCTTCATCGTGCTGATGTTTGCTGCTACCATTGCCTCCTTAATGTTGCTGTATCGAACCAGGGAGCGACATTGGCGAGGGATTTTTGCCAGTCTTACTGGCATGGGTTTAATTGTTCTGGGGTGTCAGGATGGAGTCTTTCGACGAACTGATGAGTGGTATTGGTCGCACTACTATATTGGGATAGCCGCCGCACTAATCATGGTGTTCTCGTTAGCGATCATAGAAGATATTTACAAAGATCCGTCAAATCGCTGGCGTTACGTTCACATTATTTTGAACTGCTTTGCCTTGCTTCTGTTTCTTGGACAGGGCATGACTGGCACGAGGGACTTACTGGAAATTCCTCTTTCCTGGCAGAAAGCCCACCTTGGTCAGTGCGATTGGGTCAAGAAGACTTGTCCTCAACCCGCGCCTCCAAAGTAAAGCTAGTTTAGAGGGACTAGAGGTTAGGGTAGACTCCGCGTGAATTGGAAGATTAAAGTGGCTACGCTCCTGCCATCTGTGCAGTACGCTCTAGCAAAATGGGTCTTAAGCCTGCGGCTTTAGCGCCCTGATAGTCTTCTTTAAAGCTGTCCCCAACGTGCCAAGCATCCTTAGCCGCGCAGAAATGCTTTTCTAGGGCAGTGGCAAAAATCTGTGGGTCAGGTTTGGCAGCACCCGTTTCTGTAGAAATCGTGACAGAGGTAAAATACTCCTCCAGCTTCAGTGCTTTTAGGACGAAGTACAGGCGGGAGTCAAAATTAGACAAAACACCCAGTTGAATACCAATACGCCGCCACCCTTCCAAGGCTGGGAGCACATCGGGGTAGATAAACCACGGTTCAGCGGTTGCGAAGTGGTTGTAGAGTTCATCAAAAAAATCGGTAAAGTCGGCAAACTGGTTAAGAACGCCAACGTGTTGAAATGTGCGCAGAGCAATCACCCGCCACCACTCAAACTCGCACTGAGGAATCTCTTCGGGTTCCGTACCTGGGAAAAGCGGCGGTTGGGAGGCGGCGAAGGCTTGGTAAAATGCTTCGTTCAAGGCTTGGGCTGGGACTTCAACCCCAAACTGACGAGCGATCGCGCTATACACTTGACCTACACTCCCCCGGATTCCAAAAAGCGTACCAACAGCATCGAGAAAAATGACTTTAGGTTGTTGGTGATTAGTCATTGATTATTGGTTATTGGTCACTGGTTATTAGTCATTGGTCTTTAAACCAATTGAGTTGTTGAGTATGGGCAAATGACAAACAACAAACTATACCTTCAGTCCCCAGAAAGCAAATCGAGTAATGGTCGAGCAATCCAGTTAAAGCCAACTTTTAGTTTGTGGTCTAAGGTTGGCATTCGGTAGAGATAGGCAAGTCGGCGAGCTAGATAAGCAAAGGAACCATCTAGCTTCACGCCTGCACCAGTGAAGGTTGCATTGTTAGTGCCAAGCGTCATCATCTCCCCTAAGTACTGATAGCGGAAGGGAAGCAGGGGGCGTCCAGTGAGGGAAGCCCAAATATTCCAGGCGGTGTAATCTGCTTGTTGAAACGCCGCTTGAGCAGTACTGGGAACTTGCTGACCTTCAGCGTCACGGCAATCGGCTAAGTCACCCAGCGCAAAGATTTCTGGGTGGTCAACCACTTGTAGTGTCGGTATTGTTGTTAGCTGACCTCGTTGGTTTTGCTTCACCGGAAGCGATCGCACTACGGGGGCAACCTTCGTCCCTACAGTCCACAACACCAAATCCACAGGGATAGTATCTACCTGTCCTTTATACATCAGCGAAATCGTGTCAGGCGCGATCGCCTCAACCCCGGTTTCCAAATCGATCCAGACATTCCTGTCGTCCAACGCTTTATGGGCTGCCTCTCGATTAAAATCTGGGGAGGTTCTCAGAATCATGTCGCTGAGTTCGATTAACCGCAGCCGTCCGCGCTCTCCCAAACGTTCTGCCAGTTTGCAGGCTAGCTCAACTCCACTGTAACCAGCACCAACAATTGCCACCCGGATTTTATCGGCTTTGGACTCTTCCAAAATCCGCAGCCGTTCTTCCAAGCGATAGGCATCAGCAATCGTGCGGAACGGAATAGCATACTCAGCGGCTCCAGGTGCCATATCAAGAGGCGTCTCTCCACCCATCGCCAATACTAGACGGTCATAGGAAAATTCTGGACCATCTTGCAGGTGTACCCGTTTCTCCTCTACATTGATTCCCGCCACAGCAGCCTGAGTGAAGCGCACACCCGTGTTGGCTAACAGTTCTTCATAGGGGGGTGCAATTTCCCATGTTTGCAGTTCGCCAGTGAGCAGCTCGTACAGGAGCGGCGAAAATAAGAAGCGGTCATTTTGATCGACCAGGATAATTTCCGGTCGTTGCGGCTTTTCCCAAGGCAGTTGGCTCAAGCGCAGGGCAGTATAGAGACCGCCAAAGCCTCCACCGAGAATACAGATGCGGGCGGGTTGTTCAGTCATCGTTCAATGCGTCGGCGTCCGAGCAGGGCAACTTCCTTCAGGATAGCAAGGCTATTCCAATGCGTTGCACTCCCTGTCTGGGATTTACACAGTAGCTAGAACATTCGGTGATGCCTCTTTACCCTACTTGTCCTAGTTCAGGCGATCGCATTAGACCATATGAATACTCAACTAGAGGGAAGTACGCATCTCCAAATTGTGCTTCTTTTTAGGAAAGGCAAGCAGTTTTGGAGAGCATTGTGGTACAGCAAGAGCACATCACTAGAGCGGAACACAACAAAATCACCCGAAAAAATCTCATTTCTAGTCTGGCTACTGGTTTGGCTATAGGCTTAGTCGGAGGTATACCTATAGGCTGGGTAGTTCATCAGGTTTATACACAGCAACGTTTAGCCCAAATTCTCCTTTGTCATGAGAACAATAGAAACAAACCTGAAGCTATAGTCAATTCAATCTGCGGTACGCGCTACTAACCTACCCTCATTCTAAAACTAGGGGATAACGCGGCTCATATTGTCAAGCGCTATCCCTAAGTTAATTTAGTAAATGCGATCGCCTAAATAAAACCTACTTATACTCTTCTTTAGAGATACAACCTAACAAATTTTCTAATTCCTTAGGGGCACAAAAGGGTCAGCGTGTTTCTTGCTTTAGGGTGATTCAATTAAGATGAATTATTAATACTATTGTTACTAACTTCTGGATTTAATAATAGTGGAGCTTAAAAAATGAAAGTTGCTAATTTATCTAAATTTGTGGGTGCAAGTTTAATGGCAGCAAGTTTAGCCGTTTTACCCTTAACTGTTCCTGCACACGCTCAGACTAATGATGCTGGTACATCTACAGGTACCTCTACACAGCAAAATAGTAATGTCGATACAAGCGGTACTATCAGTGCCAATACTGAGCGTGACAATAATAATTGGGGATGGCTAGGTCTACTAGGTCTAGCGGGTTTAGCAGGTTTGGCTCGTAAGAAGCA
>JALYGX010000125.1 GCA_030776905.1 Cyanobacteriota bacterium
GGTCTCTATTCAGTCCTACTGGTAATACGCTTACTGGTCTTAGCTGCTTATGCCTTATTGGGATTATCTATATTTTCAGCTTATTTGATGCCTATGCCTGTGTAAATAAGCCGCTAAACGGTCAGACATCTGAGAAAATACCTCGAACGAATAAAGACCCGTGGTTTGCTGTTTTTCTGTCTCGAATTTTACCAGGACTGGGTCATCTATATATTGAAAAAGTAGTCTTTGCGGCTGTTATTCTGTCACTCATTATTATTTTTTCTGGTCTTACAAGTATCTTTCCTCACCTACTGATATTTGTTCCAATTATTTCAGCCGTAGCTTGCTACCATACCTTCTTTTCCTTTCCTAAATCTCGAAGACCAGGGCAGCATCTAATTGCTGTTATTGCTTTGCTCGTCCTCACTTTTGGACTAGTTAGTAGCTATCTACCAACTTGGATTCAGCAAAAAATCGAACTTTTTGAAATTCCTAGTAAGTCCATGTTACCCACACTCCAAGTAGAAGATAGGGTACTCGTCAATAAGTCCGAGGACTACTCACCCCAACGAGGAGATTTAGTGGTCTTTAAAGAGCCTGATGCAGCAAAAGTTCTTCAGCCGGAAGCCAACAAAAAAGAGGTACATTTTTTTATCAAGCGAGTGATTGGTGAACCAGAGCAAGTCGTTCGCGTTACTGATGGCGTAGTTTATATCAACGACCAACCTCTACCAGAAACTTACATAGTAGAACCACCGGCTTATCAATGGGGGCCAGAGCAAGTGCCTACCGACTCTTATTTTGTTATGGGTGACAATCGCAACAACAGCTTAGACTCCCATGTCTGGGGGTTTCTAGCTAAGAATTATATTGTCGGTCGAGCTTATAAAGTTTGCTGGCCACCGGAAAGAATTAAATCTTTGATGAATCGCAATTAACTAAAATCTCAAACCAACATTAGCTTACAAGCGGTTGAACACCTTACGATTAAAGCAATTTTGACTTTTGATGCATATTCAAAGGTGACACATGGTTCGTCTTCTCTCAACTGATTGACTCAGGATATCAGGCGATCGCGTTGGCTTTGGGCTGACCTTGAGGAAAGCGATCGCCTGGATAACCCTAAAGGAAATCTGCATCCAAGACGTAATTCTATTAAAATCTGTAAAGAAACTGAACAGGAAAGGCTGAATGCGCGTTGCAATTGTTGGGGCGGGACTAGCCGGAATGGCGACAGCAGTTGACTTAGTCGATGCCGGTCATGAAGTGGAAATCTTTGAATCCCGTCCGTTTGTCGGAGGAAAGGTTGGTAGCTGGGTAGACGAGTCGGGCAATCATGTTGAAATGGGGTTGCACGTCTTTTTTGGCTGCTACTACCAGTTATTTGACTTGATGAAGAAGGTGGGGGCGCTGGATAACCTGCGCCTGAAGGAGCATACCCACACCTTTATTAATAAAGGCGGTCGCGTAGGTGAGCTAGATTTTCGCTTTATCACGGGTGCGCCCTTCAATGGACTGAAAGCGTTTTTTACCACTTCCCAGCTATCGCTACAGGATAAGCTGCAAAACTCACTGGCACTTGGTACAAGTCCCATCGTTCGCGGTTTGGTGGACTTTGATGGGGCGATGAAAACAATTCGCGACTTGGATAAAATTAGCTTTGCTGATTGGTTTCGTCGTCATGGTGGTAACGACGGTAGCTTGAAGCGGATGTGGAACCCGATCGCTTATGCTCTGGGTTTCATCGATACCGAGAATATTTCCGCCCGTTGTATGTTAACCATCTTCCAGTTCTTCGCCGTTCGCTCAGAAGCTTCGGTGCTACGGATGCTGGAAGGTTCCCCTTATGAGTATCTGCATAAACCTATTATTGAGTATCTAGAGGCGCGGGGGACGAAAATCTATACCAGGCGTCGAGTGCGGGAAATCCTCTTTACCGATGCTGGCGAACAAACTAAAGTCACTGGCATCGTAGTTGGCAACGGCGAAACAGAAGAAACGATCACCGCCGATGCCTATGTCTGTGCGGGTGATGTTCCCGGCGTACAACGCCTCCTGCCCGAAGCTTGGCGTAAGTGGTCGGAGTTTGACAATATTTACAAGCTAGATACTGTACCTGTGGCAACCGTACAGTTGAGGTTTGATGGCTGGGTGACTGAGTTACATGATGCCCAGAAACGTCAACAGCTAACAGAAGCCGCAGGGATAGATAATCTGCTTTATACCCCTGATGCTGATTTCTCGTGCTTTGCTGACATGGCATTAACTAGTCCCAGTGACTACTACCGCGAGGGACAAGGTTCGCTGTTGCAATTGGTGCTAACGCCAGGAGACCCCTTTATCCGGCAAAATAATGAAGCGATCGCACAACACGTCCTCAAGCAAGTTCACGAACTCTTCCCCTCTTCGCGGGAGCTAAATATGACCTGGTATAGTGTGGTCAAGCTTGCCCAGTCTCTCTACCGCGAAGCCCCTGGTATGGACCCCTATCGTCCTAACCAAAAGACGCCAGTCGCCAACTTCTTTCTTGCCGGGAGCTATACCCAACAAGACTATATCGATAGCATGGAAGGAGCAACGTTATCCGGGCGTCAGGCAGCTAAGGTAATCCTGGAAAATGCCAGCGAAATTGTAGAACGCTCCACTGTTATATCAAGCCCAGTAGCCTAGTCATCTTTCAAGTTTCAAGAGGCTATTCCCTGTTCCCCATTCCCCATTCCCCATGTCCAATTGGTTAGAACATAGTGTACAAGTCGAGGTAGATGTTCCCATTGATTTAGTGTGGAGCCTCTGGTCTGACTTAGAGCAAATGCCCCGATGGATGAAGTGGATTGATTCCGTGAAGGTGCTAGAAGACAATCCTGAGTTATCTCGCTGGAAACTGGCGACGGGGAGCTTAGAATTTAGCTGGCTTTCCCGCATTCTGAAATTAGTGCCAAACCAGATTATTCAGTGGGAATCTGTAGATGGCTTGCCCAATCGAGGAGCCGTCCGCTTTTATGATCGTCATGGCAGCAGTATTGTCAAGCTGACTGTAGGTTATTCTCTCCCAGGCATTCTTCGGCAGTTGATGGATACTCCATTTGTGAGTCGTGCTGTTGAGTCTACTATCCAGGCAGATTTAGAGCGATTCCGGGAGTACGCACTCAACGTTAAATCTCAATAAGGGTCGAGCAAAAAATAAATTATTCTAACCAATGGCTGTAGCGGGGGACGGTCGTGCGCCCCTACCCAAAATTTAGTGGTGATAGGGATTTTAGTTGATTTCAAGTTGGGGCAGACGGCTTCCCCCCGGCTCAATAGGGAGGGGGGAGGACATCACAATTAGGCTCAAGCAGTTTGCCTTTGTCAGAATTGGGGTGTCGGAGCCTATAACCGTTATATCTAGGGTGCGTGTGTCAGTCCTGAACGGTTACGACCGCTAGATATAGCGTTTTTTCAGCAAGCTGTGGGCGTAGTCTTACTTTTAACTGCCTTCGCCACCTTCACCACCCTGGCTGCCTTCGGCACCTTTGCCACTTTTGCCAGCTTCACCACTTTTGCCAGCTTCACCACCCTCGCCGCCTTCGCCGCCTTCAATCACTCCAGACCCTTTTTGACCTCCTTTACTGCCTTCGGCACCTTTGCTACCTTCACTAGCCTCGCCGCCTTCGCCGCCTTCACCACCTTCAACCTCTCCAGCCCCCGGAGTTGGAGTTTGTTCAGTTTGTTCGCCACCTTCACCAGCATTACACGCACCGATGCCAGCGACTAAGCCAAGCGATAGCAACACGGCAATAGATTTTGATCGCATTCTTGTATCCCTATATATCGTCAACACACTAAAGAAGCACTAGCTACATTAACTGTTGCCAGCTTTTATCAACTATAAAGTTAAAGTAAGGAGTTGAGCCATCCAGCGAGAAAGAGGTAAAACTACTCGCTTCAGCCAAGCTTATCCATAGGCTTTACTGTCTTAACTCAACCTAGAGGTTGTTTGTTGCTAGGGGTTCCCACGATGATTCTTTCCATCCCCAACGTCCTTACCCCAGAGGAGTTGCACGTTATTACGTCCCGTCTCAATGAGACTGACTTTGTAGATGGCAAAACTACAGCAGGCTGGCACGCCAAAGTTGTCAAACACAATTCCCAACTCAAGAGCGAGGCTACCTATGCCAACGATTTCAAGGACTTAGTCAAGGCTGCCCTAAAACGCCATCTTGTATTCCAGATGGCAGTTCTGCCGAGAGTCATTCACTCAATGCTATTTAGCCGCTACGAAGCCGGTATGTCCTACGGCAGACACATTGATAACGCATTAATGGGCAATCAAGATTTTCTGCGCTCAGATGTTTCCCTCACCCTATTTCTGAGTCCACCCTCTACCTATGAGGGGGGTGAGTTAGTGATTGAAAGCACGGACGCTGAACAGGCATACAAGCTCGAAGCGGGTTCAGTCATTGTTTACCCATCCTCTACCCTGCATCGCGTGGAGCCTGTGACTGAAGGTGTTAGGTTGGTTGCCGTAGCCTGGGTTCAGAGCTTAGTACGCGAACCAAGCCAACGAGAGATTTTATTCGATTTAGACACGGTTCGTCGAGCAATTTTTACCAAAGAGGGCAAGACAATCGAGTTTGATTTAATCTCGAAAAGCCATGCGAATTTGCTGCGGAAGTGGGCTGAGTGAAAGGCGCTCTTGACAAAGCTGACAAAGTTCAGATACTTTCAAAAAGTTATGCGAACAATTAAGAAATAGTTGCATTAAGTTGAAACATTATCCTAACTTGAGGATTCATATCAACAGCATTTCGATGAGAGTGTATTAAATCATGAAACTGACGCGACGTAGTTTAGTATCAACCCTGACAGGGCTGGCTGTATTAGTAGCGGCTGGATGTTCTCCTCAATCAAACAAGGAAACAGGGGCTGGAACTGCTAACGATGATAAAGTTGTCAGCGTCTACTCGTCTCGTCACTACGATACTGATGAGGAACTGTACGACAAATTTACATCAAAAACTGGTATCAAAGTTAAGCTGATCGAGGCGGATGCCGACCAACTCATTGAGCGGATTAAAACTGAAGGCAAAAACAGTCCAGCCGATGTATTTATCACCGTTGATGCGGGTCGTCTCTGGCGGGCAGAGGAAGAAAAATTATTTCAGCCCGTTTCTTCCTCGGTATTAAAAGCAGCCGTTCCAGAAAACCTGCGCCATCCAGAAGGACTGTGGTTTGGCTTGACCAAACGGGCGAGGGTAATTGTCTATAACAAGAATGCCGTCAAGCCGTCGGAGTTGTCTAGCTATGAAGCTCTAGCAGAACCCCAGTGGAAAGGGCGCGTCTGTGTCCGCAGTTCCAATAACGTCTACAACCAATCTCTTTTAGGCTCAATGGTGGCATCGAAGGGAGTAGAGAAAACCGAAAAGTGGGCTAAAGGTCTGGTGAGCAATTTGGCACGCAAGCCGGAAGGAGGAGATATCGAGCAGATCGCCGCCGTGGCGCAGGGAGTGTGTGATGTGGCAATTGTCAACCACTACTACTGGGTTCGCATTGCTAAATCAGCCGATGCACAAGATAAAGCAGCCATTGCCAAGACGGCTGTTTTCTTCCCTAACCAGGATGAACGCGGTACCCACGTCAACATCAGTGGTGCTGGTGTTGTCGCCACGGCACCCCACTCAAAAAACGCCGTTGCTTTTCTGGAATATTTGGTTAGCCCAGAAGCCCAGAAAATTTTTGCGGAAGGGAATAATGAGTACCCTGTCGTCGAAGGCGTACAAGTGGAACCTATCGTTGCTGAACTGGGTAAGTTTAAAGTTGATTCCGTCAACGTCGCCGCCTATGGGCGCAATAGTCCAGACGTTATCAAAATCGTCGATCGCGCGGGTTGGAAGTAGGTCAATCGAGCTTGCCGTTTGCCTTTGTCAGAATTGGGGTGTGGAGGCTATACCCCTCTATCTACTGTGCCTGAGTAAGTCCTGATAGTTTCATTGCCAGGTTTACTGTAAAGCGATCGCCTATTTATAGCAGTTGGGTCTAGCTTCTGCCCAGTAGACACCCACTTAAACTTGCAGTAGGCATCTTCTGAGCGGAAACTAGACCCAGCTAGTTTTCGCTTCTAAATAGAGGCGTTAGCGTCTAGGCACTTTGCTCAAGTAATCGATGTTAGCTGTCGAGACACTAGGCGGGTAGTTGCGCTTGCTATTGACGGCGGCTGCCATGTCGCGATACTTGCGAGGATCGCCTTCTGCCAGTTGGCGTTCCTTGTATTGGCGACTGTAGACCTTCTCCAGCGTAAAGCGCCAGTCGGTCTTAACCGTACCAATAACTTCACGGTAGTCTTCACCGTAGCGGGGAGTCACCAAGTTAATTGGACGACCTTCCATCCGCTTGCGCTGATAAGGCACGGTGTAATCCCCGAAGGCTTGGGTATACTCATCGCTATCAATCAAGGCATCTACAAAGCCGTAGAAGCCGAGAGTTGCAATCTTAATAGACCAAGCAATTTCTTCATCTTTGTTATAGGGGGCACGACCCAAGAAGCGCTTGAGGCAAACTTCCACCAAGCGGTAGTTATTGTTAGCGGCAACCACCAAGTTATAGAACGCCTCAGACTTGGCAATACCCCGAACAAAGTCGCGCACGGTAATTGACTTGTTCTTTAGCTGAGATTCCAGATTCTTCTGGCGATTCACTTGCAGAACGGCGTGTTCGCTAAATAGTTGGCGATAGACCACATTAATCAAATCAAGTATCTCAGCTGGAGAATTGCTGTCTTCCAGGCGATAGATGTACGGAGTATCTTCGTTTTGGTCGGCGATTCCAAAGCTACGAACCCTGGCATTTTGGGTTGTAGGCTTGTAATTCAGTAATGGCAATGCCATGTGACAATCCCCCTTTAAAACTATTACAAACTACTGAGCAAATTTCAGACTTATTGTTAATGCCCGTAATCCAATTTGAGCATGACTTTGACCCACATTGCCGATTACCGGAGTGGAAAACTGGCAGCAGTGTCAATGGACAACGGCACGCCTTGGGACTTCTCCCGTGTCATGTCAGGGATTTTGATTCTAGAGGTATCAACCGTCACGGTATTGGTGACCGCTCTCGGTGAAATTTTCCGTGCCATTTCCAGGAAGTTATTGACATCGCCCCACTTGTAGCGTTCGTCTTCAAGTTTGTCGCGCCAATACTCACCGTAGCGGGGTGTCACTAAGTTAAAAGGACGACCTTTGTAGCGACGGCGCTGGTAAGGCACGGTACTATCGCCAAAGTTTTCCTGATATTCTTGGCTATCGATCAAGGCATCAACAAATCCACCCCAACCGAGGGTAGCGATTTTGATCGACCAGGCAATCTCTTCCTCTTTATTGTAGGGCGCACGACCCAACAGACGTTTGAGGCAAAGCTCTACTACTCGGTAATTAGAATTTGGCTCTACAACCAAACGGTAAAATGCATTCGACTTCGCCACACCCCGGACAAAGTCGCGCACGGTAATTGCCCGATTTTTTAGCTGAGATTCTAAATGAATCTGACGATTAGATTGGAGGATTTCATGTTCGCTCAAAACCTGGCGATAAACTGCCCAGATTAACTCCAGGACATCATTTTGATCCAAACAGTCTTCAGTGCGATAACTCCGAGGGGTATCTTCGCTAGGAATTTCGTAACCGGAAACCCGCTGGTTTTGGGAAGAGGGTTTGTATTCTAGGAGAGGTATTGACATCAGTAAGTTTTGAGTAGAGTTTAAAGTTCGTTTGTCCTTAGTCATTGGCGATTAGTCAAGAAATCAAGACGAATCACCAATGACCAATGGCTCCTATCAAACTTTGGGAGTCTTGTAAAGATAGCGGTAGGGTAGAGCCACGTCAGTGCGACCCACCGTTGCTGCGGGTGTAGCCGCTTTGCGGGTCATGTCAGGAATTTCCATACTATTAGCTAGGGAAATTGCCCGGTCTCGCGTCCGTTGATAGTTGACTCCGGCGGGACTGATACTTCTCGCCATTGCCAAAAAGGTGTCGGGAATGGCTTGACGAACTCCCCGTTGAACGGACTCTCCGCTGCGTTGAACTTTATAGTAGGAACCCTCTAAGCCAATCTGACGCGCCCGCCAGTAATCGGTATAGCGGGGGTTAACCAAGTTAAAGGGTCGGTCGTTGAAGCGGCGGCGCTGATACGGCACGATGTTGTCGCCAAAATTCTGGCGATATTCATCGCTATCTACAACGGCGTCGATAAACCCCGATAATCCCTTGGTCGCAATCACAATCGACCAAGCAATTTGCTCGTCTTTGTTGTAGGTGGCGCGTCCAAGAAAGCGCTTGAAGGTGATATCTACTAAGCGGTAGTTGGAGTTAGTGTCTGCAACTAAATTCCGGTAGACATCCGTTTTACCTAAGCCCCGGATAAAGTCTCGTACAGAAATGGCACGATTGCGCAGTTGAGATTCGAGGAAGGGCTGCCGATATTTTTCCAGGATTAGATGTTCGCTGAAAATTTGACGGTAGCCTGCCCAGATTATTTCAGTAATCTCGGAGTCTGAGGTGACTTCAGTTAGACGGTAAAACTGAAGGTCATCATCGTCGGGGACTTCGTAGCCCTCAACGCGCTGATTTTGAGTGGTTGGTGTAACTTCCAGCAGAGGAATCGACATTCTATCGTTTTCCTTTTCAGGGTGAACATAAAACCTTGTTTTTCGCAAGAGCCGCACTACGCTATGGCATTTTCAGCTTGCAATCGCTGTTGCGCCATTAAAATACGCGATCGCACGGCTGGGTCAGCTTCCGATGAAAGCCTTTGCTCAAACAGGTTTTGGATTGGCTCAGTCGTGCTAGTTGCACTCTTCGCCAGCGCTTGTAAACCGACAATGGCAGCGTAACGAATTGCCCAGTCGGAATCTTGAAAAACTTGTATAAGAGTATTTAATACTTTTGTTTGGGCTTGTGCAATTTCTTCGGGCGGCAATTGATGCCAATGCAGATTTCCCAATCCTTTGGCAGCCGCACGGCGAACACTAGGAGCAAAGTCAATTGTTGCGGCTGAGACTAAGGTATCGAGGGCACGAGGGTCAGCGAGTGCGGCTAAGGCTCGGATCGAATACGCTCTTGCTCCGTAGTTGTACTCGTCTAGCTGCTCCAACAACGGCATCACTGCCGATGCTCCCAGTGCAATTAGCCCCTCAACGGCTGTTACGGCTGCCCCCGGATTGTTATAGCCCAATACGGCGATCAACATAGGAATTGCCGCTTCTGAACGACACGCAGCTAATGCCTGCACGGATTCCAGCAGACGTTCATCAGAATTCGCCTGTTCGACAGCCTGAATGAGTTCTTGGACACGGGCAGAGTCGGTCATTTGGAAAGTGGGAATTGGGAGTTGGGAATTGGGAAATACGTTCCTAATTCCCAGTTACTTATAAAAGGGCATCCATTAAGTTCATCACGCGGATTGCGCCTTCTGAGAGTTCTGTATCTGAGCTGATTTGTTGCTCTAAGAGTCCTCTCAGGGCAATCAACTTGAAGCTGTTTTCTGTAGATGCCTGTGCGATCGCTTCGGCGGCGGGTAGATAGCCAATTGCACCGAGGTCTGATAAGGCAACTCGGCGCAGTACAACGTCTGGCCCTTGCAACGCTTCCATCAAGCGCCTCCCATAAGCGTCCTCCCCAGTTAGCTGGTACATGGCTCGCACAGCCGCGTATTGCACCCGCTTGGTTTGATGTTCCAGGAACGGTTGAATTAAGGGAATTGCTTCAGTGGCGTGCAGAGTACCCAGCGCTTCCATCACGGCTTCACACGGCTCTTGCAGATGGGGGCGTCCGGGTACTCGTTCGGCGGCAGCTACTCCTGAGTTTAGGAGCTGCATCAAGGCAGGAACAGCCGCTGGGTCACCCAACATCTCTAACGATTGGGCAGCGGCTTCTCGCACGTAAAAGTCCGAGCATTCTAAACAGCGGATTAACCCCGGTACGGCTCGTTGGTCACCCAGCTTCCCCAGCGCTCTAGCGGCGTTGCGTCGCAGTGGGTATCCTCCCAGTTCCGTGCGGTCGGCTTCATCATCTAGGGCTTCAATTAAGGCGTCTACTACTGTGCTTGAAGAAACTCGAAATTTGCCTAACCACCAGGCAGCATAATAGCGGAGACTTAAATCTGTACCGTGCAGATTGGTGATCGCTTCTTCAACAGTCAGCGGTGGTGCTGCTTCATTAGACGCCTCTGGATTGAAATCCGCCATTCCTTTTGTTAGCCTTCACCTTTGGAGGATTTTCCGTGACTCTCGCTATCCGGCTTGAGCGCTGATTCAGCAGTCAGTGGCTCAATATTGACGATTTTGCCACCCATGCGAGCAATCCGCTGCATTTCTTCGTTCATCCGGGAGTAGGGCACTGTTAAGAACACACTGCCACTACGGCGGATGTCGTAGTTATTTTTGTCGTTTTCTTCGTTCTGACGTAAGCCGACAACTTCATAACGAAACACGCGGCTCGCTGCGGAGTTGAGACCACCAGTACCTACTGCTGTTTGACCAAACATTGCGTTAATATCTCCTAATTTTGAGTAGTCATTGGTCAGCGGTCGTTGGTTATTTGTCAGTTGTTAGAATTCAGTTTTCTGTAACTAGCAACTTCAGCCATTAATCATTAGTTTTGACTAATCACTAATGACTAATAACCAACAACCCATAACGCTTGTTAAGCGGGTGTGATGCTAACGATTTTCCCACCTTGGCGCTGAATTTGCTGCATCTTTTCTGATAACCGCTCGTAAGGCACGATGAAGGCGGTACTGCTGCGACGGAGCTTCGGATAGCCGGGTCCGCGTAGGCTAGTGACTTCGATGCGATAAATGCGATCGCCTTTGCCTACGGCATTACCGAGGGCTTTTTGAGGAGGAACATCGTTAGATGCCCGGAACGACCAATTTTCATTGCTGCCAGAAGGCCCAACAATTGAGGAGGCTCGATTGGTTGCCAGTTCGCGAGCTAAACGAGAAGCATTGCCTCCAACTTGAGCGCGATCGCTATTGGCATAGCCGCGATAAAGCTGGAACATCCGGTTAAACCCGACTGTTTTTTGCCCCGGTTGGGTTGCAAACCCGCGATAGTAAGGGACGATGCTGTCGCCAAAATTGGTTTGATATTCTACCGAGTCGATGTAAGAATCGATTTCGGTTTCGTATCCCTGTTCGTGGTACAGGTCTAGGTGATAGACCACCTCGGACTCATCATAAGGTGCCCGACCCAAGAGGTGTTTGTAATTCAGTTCTATAAACCGGGTTTGAAAATTGTTGTAGAAAAACTTGGATTTGTATAGTTCTGACTTGGCTACGCAGCGTACAAATTCTCGCACGCTGATATTGCCATCGCGCAAAAGCGATTCTGCACTAGTCAGCCGTTCCGATTTCATCAAATAGTCATTGCCTAAAACCTGTCGATAGACGGCACGAATTACCGCTTCGACTTCGTCTTTAGTGGCATTGGCACGTAATTCAATTTTCGGTGCATCACTAAATGCTGAAGTGCCTAGCCGTGAGGCGGCTGCTGTAATTGCCATGTATTTAATCCTCCCAACAAGCAAGATTTTTTGTCATTTGTCTTTTGTCATTCATCCTTTGTCATTCGTAGATAAGATTTTTTCTTTTTACCAATGACCGATGACTGATGACCGATGACCGATGATAGATACAACAAAGCCCGGAAAGATAAGCAGTTGAAGCACAGGGTTAAAGCGTTTCACCTGCATACCTTTCCGGGCACGCACCTGAATAATTAGCTCAGGGCGTTAATAGCGTAGTCGATGTAGGTGTTAGCTTCGTTAGCCGCTTGACCGCTCAAACCATGATTGGCTTTGATGTGCTTGAGGGCTTCAACGTACCAGCTAGGAGAAAGCTCGAATGCACGGTTGATTTCATCCAAACCAGCAACGAGGTACTCATCCAATGGGCCAGTACCACCAGCAACTAAGCTATAGGTGATGATGCGCAGGTAGTGACCGATGTCGCGGGCGCACTTGGACTTACCACGGCTATCAGCAGCGTACTGAGGGCCTTGCATTTGGGTGGTGTAGGGGAACTTCTGATACACAGATTGAGCCGCACCGTCGATCAGCTTCTGAGCATTGTTGGTCAGGGCACGAGCAGCTTCCATGCTGGCGGCTGCACGGTCGAAGCGACCATTAACAGCTTGCAACTCAGTGTTGCCTAAGAAACGGCCTTGGGTATCAGCAGCAGCGATCGCTTCAGTAATTGGAGTTTTCATTGTTGGGCTATCTCCTTAATTTAAGTTCCAGGTTTTCAGCAAAGAATCGTTTCTAGGCAACAGCAGCAGCAGCACGGTCGAAGTAGCCAGCCACTTCAGACATCAAAGAGCTGCAATCGCCTTTGGTGATGCCTTCGGGGTCATTAGCGATCTTGACAGCAGCGTCTTTCATCTTTTGAACGCCAGCCGCCACGGAAGAACCTGGAGTACCGAGTGCTTGATAAGTCTCGCGCAAGCCATTGAGGCAGCGGTCATCGAGAACGCTGGAATCGCCAGCGATGATTGCATAGGTGACATAGCGCAAAATGATTTCCATATCGCGCAGGCAAGCTGCCATCCGACGGTTGGTATAAGCATTTCCACCAGGGGCAATCAGCTGGGGTTGCTCTTCAAACAGGGCACGAGCGGCATCGGTGACAATCGTGGAAGCGTTGCTGGTGATGCGGTTAACGGTATCCATGCGCTTGTTGCCGTCTTTGACAACGTTGGTCAGGGCGTCCAATTGCTCTGCGCTTAGGAATTCACCCTTTGAATCTGCTTGAGAAACAACCTTTGCGAATGCGTCTAACATGAACGAATTCTCCTACTGACTTGGTTAAGTGTGGTTGTGATTAAAAAAGCCCAGTTTGGGTAAGCCAAGCTCATCCAAAGTGTTTGAATGAGATTTTGTATGAGTCAAAGCAGACGCCTGCCAAAACACGAGTTTAAGCTGTTCGCTCATGCTACTTACGCCTCAAGAGGTGAGTAAGGAAACAACCTTCATTCCAGTAATTATGAGAAAAATTGATTCTTTTATGAGAAGCAAACAGTGTTGATAAATCCGTGTTTTTTAAGTTTTGTCTGTCATTGATCCCCTACAGGTAACTTTTATACAACGCTATCGGGGCTTTATTCGTTACAAATTATGAAGTTTTATCTATATGAGCGAAGCAAGACCTCAAACCCTTGACATTCAAAGGTTTCGCTTGTCAAATATCTGACAGAACAGTCAAAATACACTGAGCATTTATACTCAAGTTGTCTCAAGAAATAGAATTTTACTTTTTCTTAAGATTCTCTCCAAACCCAGATAAATCGTTGATTTGCGATTTTGAACAAGTGACAAACGTTTAACTGATTTGTAAAGATTTTTAAAGGATTTTTTGGCGGGGAAAGCATTAATTTCTTGCCCCGACACCTTGAGAAGAGTGAAAAATACCGGGGGTGGGGATGCGATCGCCTTTTTCCCCCTGTACAACAAACATCATTGCCACTCAACTCGCGATTAGCTCAAAGGGCACCCCGCCGTCGAAGAACATCTAGCAGGGTACTAAAAGTCTTAGGCAGTGGGGCAGTGACCTCAATCAACTCCTCCGTGACTGGGTGTAGCAGTTGCAGACGCCACGCATGGAGTGCTTGACCCGTTAGATTGACACCCAAGTTACGACCACTGCTGTAAAGGGGATCGCCGACAATTGGATGTCCAATGTAGGCGCTGTGAACCCGAATTTGGTGGGTACGACCTGTTTCGAGTTGGAAGTGCATCAGGGTGTAGTTGCCCAGTCGTTCTCGGAGTTGCCAGTGAGTCACAGCGAGTCGTCCTCCCTTTTCTACGGGCACTACAGCCATTTTTTTTCGGTCTATGAGGTGACGACCAATAGGCTGGTCAATCGTGCCACTGGTCGCTGAGGGAGAACCGTAGACGACGCCTAAGTACTCTCGGCGAGCCGTTTTAGCTTTTAGCTGCGCTTGCAGGTGTTGATGAGCAAAATCTGTTTTAGCAATTACGATCGCACCTGTGGTATCCTTATCCAAACGGTGGACGATTCCAGGACGTTGAACGCCACCAATTCCAGCGAGATTCTGGCAGTGAGCGAGAAGGGCGTTAACCAGAGTGCCATTTTCATGACCCGCTGCTGGATGAACGACTAAGCCAGCAGGCTTGTTGACGATTATCAGGGTGTCATCTTCATAAAGAATGTCTAAGGGAATGGCTTCGGGCTGCAAATCTAGAGGTTTGGCTTCGGGTATGGTAAGAGAAATGTGATCGCCCGATTGCACGGTTGTTTTTTTAGAGGTGCAGACGGTGCCATTCACCTGCACGTTACCTTGCTCAATGAGCTGTTGGATGCGAGAGCGAGATAGGTCGGGTAATTGTTGGGCAAGATAGCGATCAATGCGATCGCCGCCTTCATCACCCTTTTCTTCAAGCTGTAAAGTAATATTGGTCACAAATCGTCTAAATTAATTCCTCGTTCTTGGAGTCGAGCGCGGAGGTCTTGTAGTTGGGTTTCTGCTTGCTCTGCCCGTTGGCGCTCTTGTTCTGCCCGTTGACGCTCTTGTTCTGCTAGCTGTTGCGCTTGTTCCTTTTGTTGAGCTAGTTCAACGTAAGTAGCAAACCGTTGTCCATCAGGTCGGTAAATCAGGAGTTCACATTCAGATAATTCAAACCGTATTCCCAGCCGTGGACTTACCCAACTCGCCATGTCATCTATTTCTTGTAACTCATTGCCAGAGCGAAGCCAGCCAGTTAACTCACCTCTATCTGGGTCATAAAGATAGTATTCTTCAACTCCATAACGCTCATAAAACTTGTATTTCTTGACCATCTCTTTGACAGTATTGCCTGGAGAGAGTATTTCAAATACGACTTGCGGCGAAATGTTGTCTTCTCGCCACTGCTGATAAGAACCCCGGTCTCCCTTCGGTCTACCAAAGACTACCATGACATCGGGGGCAATTCTGGTTTTGTTGTCGCCTTCAAGGGGATACCAGAGTAAGTCGCCAGCGATAAACACATTAGGGTCATTAGCAAATAGCAGATCTAAGTTCTTTTTGATGAGTACAATCAATTCAAACTGCTTGGTATTGTCGGCCATTGGCTGTCCGTCGCTGTCGGGGTAGATGATGTCCTGCTGGGGGGTTGAAGGCAGTTGTGTAACCATTGCTGTAATTCCAATTCAGCGGGTGGCTTATTGATTTTAACGAACCGCAAAGATGCAAATCGCTTAGCAATAGAGAGAGATTGCGATCGCTATTTCGGTATCTGACAAAATATAAGTAACTAAGTACCCATCTGGAGAAGATACAGTGCCAGGATTTGTGATGGATTGAGCGGGAATTTGGTGAAAAAATGCGATCGCATTTTCTCCCTATAAACGTGCCAACTTTTCCTCAGCAACATCCCGTGACTGGAGAAGTTGTACTACTAGCGAGACACTTGGAATTGGGTTGTGCGATCGGAATCTGAATAATAAACTCTGTTCCCTGTCCAGGTGCTGACGCGCACCGTAGTTGTCCGCCGTGTTCCGCTACTACAATTTGATAGCTGATGGATAATCCTAGACCTGTGCCCTGCCCTACAGGTTTTGTAGTAAAGAAGGGGTCAAAAAGCATCAGCCGCACTCGCTCTGTCATTCCGGGTCCATTGTCGATAATCCGGATGACCACGTTTCTTAAGTCTGAATCGGCAGCGTCTACGACTTCGGTGCGAATTTCGATACGAGGTGAGGGGTAAGGAGTCAACGGCTCGCTGTCTACTTGCTCGCTGCTCACTCTCTGTGACTCCAGAGCGTCAATGGCATTCGCCAAAATGTTTGTAAACACTTGGTTAAGCTGCCCAGGATAACACTCGACTAATGGCAAATCGCCGTACTTTTTAACCACCTCAATGGTAGGTCGTCCGGGCTTTTCCTTGAGCCGATGTTGCAAAATCAGTAGGGTGCTGTTGAGACCTTCGTGAATATTTACTTGCTTCATTTTTGCCTCATCCAACCGCGAAAACGTCCGTAAAGATGTGACAATATCGCGGATACGTTCTGCTCCCACTTTCATGGATGCCAAGAGGTCGGGCAGATCTTCCACCAGGAAGTCCAGTTCAATCTCCTCTGCGTACTCCTGAATTTCTGGTACTGGAACTGGATAGTGCTGCCGATAAAGCTCGACTAGCTCCAGCAGTTCTCGGATATACTCGCCAGCGGGCGCGAGATTGCCATAAACGAAGCAAACGGGATTATTAATCTCATGAGCAATACCCGCAACCATTAATCCCAAGCTGGACATCTTTTCGCTTTGTACTAGCTGGGCTTGGGCTTGCTTTAGCTGGTGTAAAGTCTGCTCCAGTTGAGTAGCTTGTTCTCGCAACTGGGCTTCCGATCGCCTCAGCGCCACCTCTGCTTTAGAACGCTCGTGCTGTAATGAGAGTGCCGCCGCCGCCGCTCTTAGTAAGTCTACTTCCGAGGCTGACCAAATTCGGGCTTCTGTGCAGTTGTCGAAGACGATAAACCCGAAGAACCGCTCTTTCACCGTTAGGGGTAAAACGAGGAGAGATAAAACTCCCTGCTGTTCCAAAACAAAGCGCTCTGACTCTGGAAATTCTTTTACCTGTCCTAAAATCGTTTCACCCAGCGCCAACCGCTGAGTCCACTGGGGTAAACATTCGTCGTAGGGCAAATTTTGACACCTGTGGCTATCTCTTTCACAGTGAATCCCAGTAGCGCACCAGTAGGCATACTGGTTGAGTTGTAACTGACTATCGGCATCCTGAGATTCAAACACATAAACATGACTGGCACCAGCCGCTTGTCCCAACAGTTTCAGAATCGCGGGGTGGTAGTCTTCTTCCCCTTTGAGCGCCAACAACCTCCGCTGAACCTCGACTAGGGCGGCTAAATAGCGTTCTCGCTCTGCCAGTGCCAATTGTGCTTGATAGCGCAGGGTGATGTCAGTTGCCACACCAATCAACCCAGTCACTTGGTCGTTTTTGTCTCGTATTGGTGTTGTTCGGTTGTGATAGGCTGAATCACCCACTTGAACGACCCAAGCTCTGTCACCCCCCGCCAGGACATCGGGAAGATTTTCCAGAATTTCCAGTTTGTCGCGGTATAAGTCAAAGTCTGACTGTCCAAGCGTTTCGCCTACTTGATATCCCAAACCCTCCAATCCTTTGCCCTCTAAAAGCGTGAGCGTACCGTTGTTATCCGTGGCGTACAGGATGATCGGTGCTTGGGTCACAACGGTATGCAGGCGGGTTTCGCTTTCCCAGAGGGCTGACTCTGCTAATTGGCGATCGCTCATTTCCGCCTGCAAAACCTCATTCGCTCTTGCCAGCTCTTTTGTCCGTTCCTCAACTCGTTGTTCTAACTCTTCATAGGCTCTCTTGCGGGCATCCTCCGCTTCCTTCCGTTGGGTAATGTCTTGTACCAGGGAAGCGACTCCAATCATGCTGCCGTTTGGCTCAATTAGGGGGATATTGTGCCAGTCGCAAAATAAAGTTCTGCCATCTTGGGTACGATGTTCGTTGGTGATGCAGCTTCCACCCTGACACGACAAAAGGTCTTGCCAAACTTTGTCGAACTGTTCTTGTGCACATCCCGGCACCATTAGTTCGGCGGCATGATGCCCGATCACTTCGCTGTTTTCATATCCAAAAAGCCTCTCAGCAGCAGGGTTCCACTCACTCACGCGAGCCTCAAGAGTCCATTCAATTACTGCCATTGGTGTTTGCTGCACCAGTAGCGACAACCTTTGCTGTGATTTCTCCAGTGCTTCCACAGTTTGCTTATGTTCGGCAATTTCATGTTCTAGTGCCAGGTTAGCGGCTTCCAGTTGGGCTGGACTAGTCATTGTTAGCGCTTTTGGTATTAATGGCACTAGTTCTGAGGCTGTATACAAAGAGACTATGGCAGTAATGGCTTTCATCAAACCCGATAGCCAATAATCTGGATGCCAAAGCGTCCAGATTTCTAGCAAGTGGGTGGTGCCACAGGACAAGATAAAGGTACTAAATAGGAGAAAAATTCCCTGGAATGGCAAATCGCGACGCCGCCGAACAAAGTAGACCAGCATCAGGGGGATAGAGTAATAGGCAAGAGCGATCAGGAAATCTGACCCAGCATGAAGCCAGACCAATTCGGGCTTCCAAAGGTAGCAATACCCGTGGGCCATAAAATTTCCAGAGAACCAGTCTTGTAGAGGTTTCAGCATATGCTGTTCAAAATTTATCAAGAGTAAATTGCTGGACTTTGTACTGGGAAGCTTAGCCAGACTAAGGTTTTTCTGTTTTTACATAAACTTTTAAGTTTGACGTACTACTTAGTAAAATCGGCATGACTGAAAGGGAAAACTAAGAAAAGATAGGTATAACTATTTTTCACGATGACTCTGCCGTTTGACTTCAGAGAAATTACGGAAATTTTTGATAGATACTATTTAAATTCTTTAAACTTTGAGAGTCACGCTGATATACTAATTTTTGACATCGATAATTAGTTATAGGTTTTCACCACAAAAAGCCTTAGATCGGATTATTTTCTGAAGGTAGAGTCTACACAAGAGCAAACGTAATTTACCTCACGCTAAGGAGGTTGAAATTAGCAATTATGGGTTGGAAAATATTCTACGGTTGGTTAAGTAAAGAGATGCTAAGACTAACGGCTGTAGTCACACCCTTTAATCATGTCGTTCACCTGTGTTCTAACTTAGCTTACGGTAGGCGTAAACGTCCTTAATATTGGTGTTGAAATACCTGCCATGTGAGGGAGCATTCATCAAGTCTGTATGAATTTCAGGGGGAACGTCCAGATACTGGTAGA
>JALYGX010000126.1 GCA_030776905.1 Cyanobacteriota bacterium
AACTCTGGAACTTCTGGATAATACTGAAAGTATAAACGCGGCTTGAGAGTTCCAATTCCCCAAGATTTCTCAAAAAATGAACCCAAAAATCCCATTTTTCCTGAGTTTACGATGACAATTGCTTATCTAGTTAACCAATACCCTAAGGTTAGCCATAGTTTTATCCGGCGAGAGATTGCTGCGATTGAGGCTTGCGGTATTCGAGTCGCACGTTTTTCCATCCGCACCTGTGGCTCAGAACTCGTTGACGAAGTGGACAAACTAGAGCAAGAATTGACTCAAGTTGTCTTAGGAATTGGGAAGGTAGGCTTGCTTTTTGCCCTACTCTATGTTGCACTAACCAGACCCGTTCGTTTTTTGAGCGCTTTATGGTTAATGCTCCAAGTTGGCTGGTCTTCAGAGCGAGGAATTTTGCGCCATTTTGCCTACTTGGCTGAAGCCTGTGTTCTGAGCCGTTGGTTTTCCGAATTTGGGATCGAACATGTTCACGCTCACTTTGGCACAAATTCAACGACAGTAGCCATGTTGTGCCGTGAGCTTGGCGGGCCCCCCTACAGCTTTACTGTTCATGGTCCTGAAGAGTTTGATAAAGCCAAAGCGATCGCTTTAGAAGAAAAAATCAAGCGCTCTGCTTTTGTTGTCGCTGTTAGCTCCTTCGGAAAAAGCCAACTTTATCGATGGTGCGAGTACGACGAATGGTCAAAAATCCAGGTTGTTCATTGTGGTGTAGATGAGCTGTTTTTGAAACAGGAGTATATCCCTGTACCTGACGAACCTCGACTCGTTTGCATTGGCAGACTCAGTGAACAGAAGGGTCATTTACTTTTAATCGAAGCTGCTGGTCGATTAGCCGCCGAGGGGTTGGTGTTTAAGCTGATTTTAGTGGGCGATGGAGAACTGAGAACCCAGATTGAAGCGATGATTGCACAACTGGGTCTTCAAAACCACGTCGAGATTACGGGGTGGGCGAGTAATCCTGAAGTTCAGCAACAACTCCTCGCCTCACGAGCAATGGTGCTACCTAGCTTTGCTGAAGGGTTACCTGTCGTCATCATGGAAGCGCTGGCACTCTCACGTCCCGTGATTAGTACCTATGTCGCCGGAATTCCGGAACTGGTCGAACCTGGCACCTGCGGTTGGCTCGTGCCACCAGGTTCTTTAGAAGCCTTAACTGAAGCGATGCGGGCAGCCTTGCTAGCCCCCGTGGAAAAGCTGGAACAGATGGGACGGGTAGGCGCAGAGCGTGTTGCTCAACAGCATAATGCCGCGATCGAGGGGTGCAAGTTAGCCACACTATTTCAGTCTACTATCGAGAAGTCCCAAAACCAGGGAAGCAATGTTCTACCGAGTGTTCTCTCTACCAGCCTCCAAACACCTAGGAGCAATTGAGTCCCAAGCTTGAGTAAAACCCTCCACCAAAGTGAGGAGAAAAAATAGCAAACCGTTATGGTAGTGGAGAAAATGGCTGACCACACGCAGGGCGGTAGGAAATGGTAAATAGGAAAAAACAATCTATTTCCCTTTCCTATTGTCTATTCCCGAAATTCACCTTACTTCAGTCAAGGAAGTCTCTACTATCAAGTTTTCCCACTTGCCAAAGGAATCATGTCATCACTAAAAACGCTTGCTATCCGTGGGGCAATCTGGACAATTGCTGGCTATGGTGCGGGTCAACTGCTGCGACTCGGCGGAAACCTTGTCCTGACTCGCTTGCTTGAGCCAAAATTGTTTGGTCTCATGACCTTGGTTTATGTGTTTATCACGGCTCTACACCTATTCTCAGACCTTGGTATTGGTGTAAGTGTCATTCAGAATAAGCGAGGCGATGACCCGGTTTTCCTCAATACTGCCTGGACTTTACAGGTCGTTCGAGGTGTATTTTTGTGGGTTTGCTCCTTGTTGATTGCTTGGCCTGTTTCCCATTTCTATGAAGAGCGGCAGTTGCTATGGCTAATCCCTGTAGTAGCTCTTACTACGGTGATTTCTGGGTTTAACTCCACTTCGCTGTACTCGCTCAACCGCCACATGGAAGTTTCTAAGGTGGCAATGTTTGAGTTTGGTGGGCAGGCAATTACCATTGGTGTAGCAATTGCTTGGGCAAGTTTCGATCGTTCAATCAGAGCTCTGGTTATCGGTTCTCTTGTGGCATCACTCGCCCAACTTGTGTGGAGTTATCGAATGATACCCAACTCCTCGCAGAAGTTTACCTGGGAGAAGGAATCTGTCAAAGAGCTTTTTTCCTTTGGTAAGTGGATATTTATCTCAACAGCCATTACATTTTTTGCTGAACAAGCCGACCGACTGATTCTTGGCAAATTACTCCCCTTGGAACTGTTGGGTGTGTATGGTGTTGCCATGACATTTGCTGACTTGCCGCGCCAAGTCACCTCGGCGCTGAGTAGTAAAGTCATTTTTCCTGCGATTTCTAAGATAGCTGACTTGCCGCGTCAAGAAATTCGCGCCAAGCTTCTACATAACCGCAGGCTTATCCTGCTTGCCTTGACGTTTGGTTTAAGTCTGCTTGTTTGCTTTGGGGATGTTTTAATTAAAGTCTTGTATGACGAGAGGTACATTGATGCTGCCTGGATGCTGCCGATTTTAGCTTTAGGGATTTGGCCTCGGATGCTGTGCAATACCAATGAAACGTCTTTGCTGGCGATTGCCAAACCTCAGTATGGAACCTTGGCTCACACTAGCCGATTTCTGTTTACGTCCATTGGCGTATTGGTTGGATTTCACTACTTTAAAGAGCTAGGGGCTGTTGTTGCTGTTGCGTTTAATGACCTTGTTTACTATTCGGCAATCAACTATGGACTCTGGCGTGAGGGACTGAGTTGTTTGATGCAGGACATACTGGCAACTTTGCTACTTGTCGGGTTGCTTGCCCTTGGGCTAATCGGTCGCTATTCTTTGGGGTTTGGTCTCCCGATTGAGGCGTTACTGTAGTAGACTTCTTGCAGAAGTTGGTATGACACCGAGGCTAAGTGAAGCAGAACTTAACCGGATGATGAAGGTGGAACAGGAGCAAGAGACAGAAATACTGCGTCCTGTATCCCGTGTCCCAAAAATTTTGCACTCAGTACGCGATCGCAATAACGAGAGTGTTGTCTTGTTGTCTGATATGTATCTGAGAACTGAGTTTATCCAAGAGCAGCTAGCTTTACCACGGTTTCTAGGCAAAAGACGATCTCTGTTGGTGAGGATATGGCTGGGGCAATTGAGCAAGTTGTTTCGCTTTTTGAGCGCGAATTACGAGCGATGTCGGATGCCGCTTATGCCAAAGCTAAAGGCTACACTTAGGACGGTGCCGTAGAACTGTTTGAGTTAGCTTGACAAACCGCTATAGACCGCAGACAAAGTAGGGACTTCTCCAGTTCTAGTGCGTCCAAGGATACTAGCCCTCAGCAAACGCCGATTTAATTTAATCTTGAAAAAATACAGCCACACGGCGATCACTTAGGGAAAGCTTAGTTCATATTCAGGTGAGACAAAGCTCATGCCAATGTACAGCCCTCAAGCGCTTCTAGTCATGCTCTGCTGGATTCCAGCCGTGCTCTATATCTTCTCGCGCTTTCCGGCTCAACGGGCGCTCATTATCAGCTTCATCGTGGCATGGTTATACCTGCCAGTCATCAACTATCCTCTGCCAGGAATTCCCGACCTTACGAAGATGTCTGGAACCTGCTATGGCGTTTTGCTGGCGACTGTTCTATTTGATTTCGGACGCTTTTTTTCGTTTAGACCCGGCTGGCTTGACCTCCCCATGTTGGTCTGGTGCTTAGCCCCATTTGCTGCCTCAATAGCAAATGGTCTCGGTCCCTATGATGGATTTTCCGCTAGTCTAGACCAAACAGTGACATGGGGAGTACCCTATTTTCTCGGTCGGATTTATCTCAATGACCTGGCAGGGCTGCGTCAATTGGCAGTTGGTGTATTCATCAGTGGACTCACCTATGTTCCTTTTTGCCTAATTGAAGGGCGTTTGAGTCCGCAAATGCACCGCTGGGTTTATGGTTACCATGCTCTAGTTGACTTCACTCAGGCATATCGTTTAGGGGGATATCGACCGACTGTGTTTATGAGTCACGGACTCATGGTCGGTGCGTGGATGATGGCGGCGACCCTGACAGGAATTTGGCTTTGGAAAACAGGGGTTCTCAAGCAAGTCTGGGACATTCCTATGAATTGGCTTGTCACAGTCTTACTGATTACCTTTGTGTTGTGCCGCTCGACAGGAGCGTATCTCTTGTTAATCATTGGTATCGGCATCCTGTTTGCCGCCAAGTGGTTTCGCATGGCTCTCCCCTTGTTACTTCTAATTGTGAGTATGGGGACTTATTTGTATGTGAATGCAATGACCGAAACCTACTTTACCGATCAGCTTGTCACTCAGCTATCCAAGGTGCTGCCTGAAGAACGTGTCCAGTCTCTACAGTATAGATTTGATATGGAAGAACTCCTGACAGATAGGGCTAGACAGAGGATAGTTTTTGGCTGGGCTGGGTGGGGACGCTCTCTCCTCTATGATGAGCAAGGCAAGCAGCTCACAATTCAAGACAGTTTGTGGATTATTGCCTTTGGAACCCAGGGTCTAGTTGGGCTAACTAGCCTCACCTTGATGATGTTACTTCCTGTCGCCAGCTTGGTTTTATTACGCTATCCGGCTCGCACCTGGACTCATCCGAAAGTCGGGCCTGTGGTGGTGCTGGCACTGGTTATAACGTTGTATATGCTGGACTGTATTTTGAATGCCATGATTAACCCCGTGTTTGCCCTTGCCAGTGGGGGCATCTCAGGGCTTGTACTCAAAGAGAAACAAACCAATCGGGTAACAGGTACTCGCTCATCGGTTCCTCGACGTTCCCTAGCTCAACACAGACAAAGCTAGTCGATTCTGTATCTCATCTATAACAGAACGCCTAAAAACAGACATAACGGTGTCTATAT
>JALYGX010000127.1 GCA_030776905.1 Cyanobacteriota bacterium
AACAGCGGTTGATACCTCCATCACTCATAGTTTATCACCCGTTGATACCTACAATAGCCTTGTATCTGTTAGTCAAGAGGAATTAATACGGGTCATAAATTTGTGGCGAACAGAAGCCAAAGATAATGACTCGAACCAATACCAGTCAATCTTTCAATACGTTCATCCCCTAGTACTTGGAGCGGTAGATCGAGCAAGTTCTCTATCGATTAAACTTTGTACAGAAATTCTGTCGTATCACATGGCAGATAGAGCCTTAGCTGAAAAAATTAGCAATCAATTAAATTCTAATTATCCTTCTCATGCCTATCCTATTACGTTTAAAGAGGCAAAGACTATTGGGTTAAATGTTGTTCCACTGAATCCAAAAATTAATGTACTACTACTAGAGTTAAATAAGCTCTACTCAGAAATGGGTCAGAGAGCCTTGACAGATTTTGATGAGCAAAATTTTCATAACAATGAAATTTTGAATATTCTTGAAGGTCGAGGCATTCAAGTCTACTATCAAAATGATGTCGATTGGCACTATAGGAAGGAAGAGCGGCGCTGGGATCGCATGAATGATGAGAGTTCCTGGCGTCAGATAGAGATTAAAGATAATGAAATTCACGAATCAGTATTTCATATCAGATAAGCCATTAAAAAAGGAAAGATTGTTCTGGAAGTATAGGGAAAATGTCGGAGTCTCCGAAAATCGTTCGTTCAGAGCAGCTAGCGTGGATAGAGCAGTCCCACTCGCCTAACTACAAACTGCGCCGCAAGCAGCTAGGAGCAGCAGCAGGTAACGAGAAACTCGGTTGTAGCCTCTACGAAGTACCTCCGGGTTGTAAGTCATGGCCTTATCATTACCACTACGCTAATGAAGAAGCGATTTATGTTTTGGCAGGGAAGGGAACGCTGCGGTTGAATGGGGAAGAAATAGCGATCGCATCGGGTGATTACATTGCTTTTCCAGCAGGTGAAATCAGCGCTCATCAAATGATTAACACCAGTGATACCCCCTTGCGCTACCTGTGCTTCTCGACGATGATCGAACCCGATATCACCGCTTATCCAGACTCAAACAAGATTGGTGTCTTTGCAGGTGCTGCCCCCGGTGGCGCAAAAGAGAAGCGAACCCTCAACGCCTACTTTCCTACTGATAGCGAAACTGACTATTGGGATGGAGAACAATAGCCTCTTCGACTAAGAATTAGTAGTGGCTTTCAAGATTTATGGCAAATTTTCCTAGATATTCTTGACGCCAGCGAGCATCTGCTCTACGGTCAGTTTGCAACTCCAAAACTCGAATACCCTCCGTAGGAAGCGGGTTTAATAGCTGCTGCAACTGCTCCCAAGACTGAATGAGCTGGTGTTCTACTCCGTAGGTGACACACAAGTGAGCGAAGTTAATGTCTTGAGGTGTGGCAAAGAAGTCTTCAAACGGTGGGTCAAATTTGGAGATAGGTAACATCTCAAAAATACCGCCGCCATTGTTGTTGATTAAGACAATGGTTAAATGACCGACAAATTTGTTTCTCAGTAAGAAGCCATTAGTATCGTGCAACAATGCTAAGTCGCCCGTCAGCATTACACTGCTTTGATTACGATGAGCAATGCCCAAAGCCGTCGATAAAGTGCCATCAATGCCGTTAGCACCCCGATTAAAGAAAGGTCGGATACCACTATTGTTCGGTCTCCAGAAGAATTCAACGTCCCGCACGGGCATACTGTTGGCGATAAATAGCGGTGTCTGCTGTGGCAAGATTTGGGAAAGTAACCAAGCCGTTTTGCCTTCAAATAGCTGGGTCATATTGAGCATTTTCCGGTCAACGGCTGACCGCACTTTGGCTTCAGCATCACACCATTGGTCAAGATAGGCAGAAGGCTTTACCCCCCCTAACCCCCCCTTACTAAGGTGGGGAATAGAAGAAACTAGCTGTTCTATGGTTGTTCGGAGGTGAATGGTTTTACCGTGGAGGGGGTCGAGGTTGTGGTGGCTGGGGTCAATTACCCAGCGTCGCGGTTGCCACTCATCTAAGCAGGTACGCAGTTCCTTACTGATTGGTAGTTCACCAAGATGAATCACCATTTTGGGTGTTAGGTGCTGCGCTAGTTCTCGGTTACGCAGGATGAGGTCGTAGGTGGAAATTAAATAGCGGTTGAGGTCAGCGTAGTTTCTGACGGGGGAGAGTCCCTCAGCGAGTACAGGCCATTTTAGGGCTTTGGATAATTGCGCGATCGCTTCACAATACTCCCGTGGGCGTTGGGGTTGGGCAGAACCAGCAATGATGATACCGCGATCGCATTCTTGCCATTCTGGGTAGGGAATGGAGAATTGGGAGTTGGGAATGGGCAATTGGAGATGGGAGTTGGGAAGATGAGCGAAGAAATCTTTAAAGTCAAATTGGGATTTTAGACTATCCGTATCAAATTGCGGTAAAGGGGCGAGGGGATCGCGGAAGGGAAGATTGAGATGAACGGGACCAGGGACAGGAAAGAGTGATTGCTCCCAGGCATGAACGATGGTTTGCCGCAGATAACTCAGCATCCCGATTTCTAAAGAAGGCACGGCTAACTCAGCGTACCAGTTGGGATAGCTGCCATATAACTTCTGTTGGTCAATCGTTTGCCCTGAATGGCAATCCCGCAGTTCTGGGGGGCGATCGGCAGTCAAGACCAAAAGGGGTACTCGACTTTCCCTAGCTTCAATCACCGCCGGGTAGAAATTAGCACCAGCGGTTCCAGAGGTACAAACCAGGATAACGGGCTGTCCAGTTGCCCTAGCGATTCCTAAAGCAAAGAAGGCGGCTGAACGCTCATCCAGCACTGGAATAGTGTCTATCTGGTCTTGTTGAGCAAAGGCAACGGCTAGAGGTGTTGAACGTGACCCCGGACAGATAACGGCTGCGGTCAATCCCAGGTGCTTTAAGGTTTCCGCTAGGATAGAAGCCCAAACGGTGTTAGTGTTGCGAAAATCAATTGGCATTCGTCATTGGTTATTAGTCATTGGTCATTGGTCATCGGTTACTGAGACTCCCCCGCCCTCTCACACCAATGCCTTCTTGTCAGGTTTTGTACACTAGCTGTGTCAACGATTGATTCGGTAACTGCCGCAAGTCAACCTGACGAAACGACACCATGCCATTATGTTTTACTACCCAATAAATAAGTCGGTTTCATCGCTTAACTTTGATTAGAGTAAAGCTTTGAGCAGTGCTTGGAGTTTAAGTTGAACTTCTGCCAGTTCTTTGTTGGGATTGGAACCTGCGACGATACCTGCACCCGCATAAAATCTCGCACGGTAAGGGTTTGGATAAGTCTGGAGGTTTGTTCTATAAGTATGGCTAGAGGGCTTCTCGGTGTCAATCAAGGCAGAGCGAATGCCTACGATAAATTCACAGTTTCCTTGATAATCTACCCAGCCTAAGGGTGCAGCGTAGAGAGAGCGATCAAACGTTTCTAAAGCGAGAATTTGGGCTTCGGCAATCTTTGTGGGGACACCTGCAACGGCTGGAGTAGGGTGAAGTTTAGCAACGATTTCTAGCGGATGCAAATCTATCGGCAGTTGAGCTTGAATCGGTGTCCATAAATGCTGAATATTAGAGAGTTTTAGTAGCTGGGGCATTGGTAGCATCTGGGGCATCAAACCTAACTCAGATAAGCGTTCTGCAATAAAATCAAGCACAAAGCGGTGTTCGCGTCTCTCTTTTTCACTACTGAGTAATCGGTAAGCAAAAGCGGCATCCTCTGTTGTTGTTTTACCGCGTGGTGCTGAACCAGCTAGGGCGTCTGTTTCTAAGTTATGGTTGCGAACGCTTATTAGACGTTCTGGACTGGCTCCTATGAAGTTTTGCCCTTGCCCATTACTGATAGAAAACACGTTGCAACCTGGGTAACGCTTTCGCAAATTATCCAAGGAGTTAACTAAGTTAAAGGGTGATGGCGAGACAACATCTATGGCGCTGGCAAGCACGATTTTTCTAAATTGATTAGCTCGGATTGAGTTTAAGGCTGATGAAACGGATAATTTGAAGCGATCGCTATTGTTTGAGTCTTGGGGAATCCAGTGGTTGCGATTATTATCGGTGATCGTTGAAATTCTCCGACCGTATCCGTTAATTAATTCGATTTTGCTACATAAGCTTTCTAATATAAATTCAAGATTGATTCGAGGATTTATTTTAAGGTTGGCGACTAATACACAGCTATTCTCACATTTAGCAACTTGCCAACGGGGAAGAAAAATGGTAGCGGCGGAAAAAGGGGATTCCCTATTTATATTTTTATCAAAAAACGTAAAACTACAAAAAAAGTGCATCCCAGAAAGCGGCTGGTTTAAGTCTCCCTCAAGACTGCTATTTTTCAGGCAGTTTTGAATAAACTTCTGCGATTCTTTAAAGCGATTGACTCCTTCTAATCGAATAGAAGCAGTGGTATCAATGGCAGCGAGCGCTTCATTTTTAGTACGATTTTCCAGGTAAAACTGTAAATGATTTGGTTTAGCGATCGCTTGCAAAACGGCTAGCGGGTCAATTGGCTCAATTTCTTGAGAAATACTGATAATTTGTGGACAATCTTTTTCAATTGCTCGCTGCTGGCAAGTGGTGAGAAGTTGATATAGCTCTTTGCGATCTTGCAAGAGATTAGTGCGATATGGGGTGACTGGCATAGAAGCAGAGATAGTAAAGTTTTTTGAAGTTCTCTTCTAAAGTCTGATTGACAATGGTGGGATCTCTAAAGGGACTTCCTTGTTCCCTACCTAACCCTAGGTGTCAATTGACACTCTCGACCACTTAAGCTACCCTCAGTTCCAGTTTCTGGCTGAGTGGCTGAAGACCCTACCAATAGCACAGATGAGCAATTTTGTAGAGCCGACTCATTTATGGTATCGAAGAAACTATCACCGACTCCGGCATCGCTGGCATGATCAGCAGCAGGAGGATGGTGCTACGAACGTTGATGCCAAATTGAGTGCAGCAGGAAGTAGAGACGGGTTTTGTTATGGGATGATTGGTATTTTCCAAGGAATGTATTTGTATCCGTTCATAACTAAATTTTCTGTGCTTGAGTACATCCTCACAAAGAAAGAGCAAAATTTCAGTAATCTCTGGGCTTTTAGTAATTTAATCGAATCTGTCTGATGACTACAAGTTTTGCTGAACAGTCAAACAGTAAATTGTGGCTAGCTGCAATCAAGCCACCCATGTACAGCGTTGCTATCATTCCAATTTGGGTAGGAACGGCTGTAGCTTTTGCCCAAACGGGAATTCTCCACGGAGGAATATTTTCAACCTTTTTAATGTCAGCAATTTGGATTGTTGCTTGGCTAAATCTCAGCAATGATGTTTTTGATTCCGAAACGGGTATTGATGAAAATAAAGCGCATTCTCTTGTGAATTTAACGGGAAATAAAGCGCTAATTTTCTGGTTGAGCAATTTATTTTTAGCCGCAGGTATCCTAGGCATATTAGCGATCGCGTGGTGGCAGCGCGACTTGACGGTGATTGCCCTCGTCCTTCTGTGTTGTGCCTTGGGGTACACGTACCAGGGACCACCCTTCCGCTTAGGATACCAGGGGTTAGGCGAGATTATTTGCTTCGTGACCTTCGGACCGATGGCAGTAGCCGCCGCCTACTATTCTCAGGCGCAAACTTGGTCGCTAAACTGTCTAGCCGCCTCCACGATTGTGGGGATTGCCACCAGTGTAATTTTGTTTTGCTCCCATTTTCACCAAGTCAAGGATGATGCGGCGGCGGGAAAGCGATCGCCAATTGTCCGCCTTGGGACAAAAAGAGGGGCGCAGCTACTACCTTGGTTGGGCGGCAGCATTTACGGCCTCACGGGTTTATTGGTTCTCTTGGGCATTTTCCCAGTTTGGACGTTGCTGATGTTTGCAAGTTTACCCTTGGGGCTAAAGCTATTCCAGCACGTCCAGCAGCATCACGACCAGCCGGAAAAAGTCAGTAATTGTAAATTTATTGCCGTGGCGATGCATTTCTTCAGCGGCTTACTGCTAGGACTGGGATTCATGCTGAGTGCCTTGTAGATGCAATATCAGTTTGAGTTTCGTTCTTATCAGCGGAAATTTAAGCGATCGCTTTCTACCAGTCACGGCAGTTGGGATGTCCGAGAGGGTATTATCCTTCGCCTCACGGATGAAATGGGACGAGTTGGCTGGGGTGAAATTGCTCCGATCTCCTGGTTTGGTTCCGAAACCCTGGAACAAGCTTGGGATTTTTGCCAGCAATTACCGCAGGAAATCACAGCAGAAACGATTTTCGCCATCCCAGCTAATCTCCCCGCCTGTCAATTTGGCTTTGAGTCAGCTTGGGAAATGGGGAATTGGGAATTGGGCAAGGGAGACAAGGAGGAAAAATCCTTATTGTCCCTAGTCCCTACTCCCCACTCCCCAATTGTCTACAGCTATCTCTTACCAACTGGAGAGGCGGCTTTACAGGCATGGCACACACCTTGGAGCCAAGGCAGCCGTACCTTTAAATGGAAAATTGGTGTGGCTTCGCTTGAGGAGGAACTTAAGGTATTTGACCAACTGATTCAATCGCTACCAGCGTCCGCCCAGTTGCGCTTGGATGCGAATGGGGGACTGAATCAGCAAACGGCAAATCAGTGGCTTCAGGTAGCGGATGAGGCGGGAATCGTGGAGTTTTTGGAACAGCCGCTACCCCCTAGTCAGTTTGACACCCTGTTGGAGATGAGTCGTCAATATTCGACGCCAATTGCCTTAGATGAATCTGTGGCTACACTCAACCAACTGGAGGATTGTTACAAGCGGGGATGGCGAGGGATTTTTGTCATTAAAGCAGCGATCGCAGGTTCTCCAAAACGCTTGCGGCAATTTTGTCAAGCCCACGCAATCGACGCCGTATTTTCATCCGTTTTTGAAAGTGCGATCGCCAGACTTGCCGCACTCCAACTCGCCGCCGATCTCTCTAACCCTAAACGTGCGATCGGTTTTGGTATTAACCACTGGTTCAACGAAGACGATAAAACCTGGCTTGAGCATCTATGGAAGGCGCATTAACCCATCTCAAACAACGGGCTGGTGAAGATTGGCTGATTGGTTATGACAGCCGTGAGTTTTTTAATCTGAGTGAAAAATTATTCTTAGACTTAAGCCAGCAGACGAACCGGGAAACACCGCTAAAAATCTTTCTCGTAGAGGAAAACCCAGTACGCTTTCTCGCTAGCTTCATCGCCGCCTGTGCCGCCAATTGCCACATTTTCCTGTGTAATCCCCACTGGGTAGAGCGGGAATGGCAACAAGTCTTTGATTTAGTCCAACCTGATTTAATCTTAGGTCAACAGCCACATCCCTCTTTCTCCCCCTACCCCTCTACCCCTCCCCACTCAGCACGGGCTATGCCCCGCTACGCTAACAGCACTCAGCACCCAGCACTCATCATGATTCCCACAGGTGGCTCATCAGGCAAAATTCGCTTTGCCATCCACACTTGGGAAACCTTAATGGCATCAGTGCGCGGGTTCCACCAATATTTTGGAGAAAAGCTGATTAATTCTTTTTGCGTCTTGCCGCTGTATCACGTCAGCGGTTTGATGCAATTTTTGCGCTCTTTCACCACGGGTGGACGAATGGCGATTTTGCCATTCAAAGCTGTGGTAGCTGGTGAAGGACGTTGTATCCCCAATCCAGCAGAGTTTTTCATCTCCTTAGTCCCTACCCAACTGGCACGCCTCTTAACTTCAGATGCCGCTGCATGGTTGTCTCGTTTTCAGACAGTACTTTTAGGCGGTGCGCCTGCTTGGGCAGAACTTTTGGAACAGGCGAGACGCCACAACATTCCATTAGCTCTCGCTTACGGCATGACGGAAACAGCTTCCCAAATTGTTACCCTCAAACCCGAAGCCTTCCAGCAGGGTAATAATAGCTGCGGTCAAGTTTTACCCCATGCCCAAATCAGTATTCGCAGCTTTACAGGGGAAATACTAGGGGCTAACCAAATCGGCATCATTACAATCAAAGCTGCCTCGCTAACCCTAGGTTACTATCC
>JALYGX010000128.1 GCA_030776905.1 Cyanobacteriota bacterium
GTTGCACACCGCTCGTTTAAAAAGAGTGTGTTTAGCCAATTATTTACTTCCCTATTTATTGAAGGGAATGATAAGATACTTTGCCTCAGTGAAGCAACCGAACGCCACCTTCGAGAGAGCTTCAGTATTTCCAAAGAAAAGTTAGATGTACTATCGTGGTGTATCGATATTAACTATGAAAAGCTAAGAGATGAAGCTATCGATTTTGATATTTCTAAGAGCCACTATATTTTAAGCTCAGGAAGAACTTATCGTGATTATGAAACTTTGTTGAGTGCGTTTCAACAGATTAATTACTCACTCAGGATTTTAGGTTGTAGCCCAGTAGCTAATGAAAAAGATGCACGCTCGCTATATTCAGAGGCTTCACAACTGCCAAAAAATATTTCGTTTGTTGATAAGTTCATTCCAACTCCTGAAGCGCTCGACGAGATCAAGCAAGCGTATGCAGTTGCTGTCCCCCTACAGATTTATGGCAAAGACCCCTGTAGCGCATTTGGAGTAACAAGCTTACTGGAGGCGATGGCAATGGGCAAAGCCGTTATTATTACTCGAAATGACTATTTAGGAATTGATGTTGAAAAAGAGGGCATTGGTTTAATTGTGGAACCAGGAGATGTAGAGGGATGGAGAAATGCAATTAAATTTTTGTTAGACAATCCAAATGCTGCTGAAGCAATGGGGCAAAAAGGGAGACAGCTTGTTAAGGAAAAATATAATTTGGACTTTTTTTCTAGTCAAGTTGCACAGCACTTACGGAGTGTAGTTGAGAAAGCAAATGTTTAACTGAGTAGCCTAATGAGAATTGGAAATACATGGGTTTTCTTAGCTTTCTTATTCTTAGTGCCCATATTAATTGTTTCTCTAATTTCTTTTTCGTCTTTATCAAGAAGCACCCATTCATCGCCGCAAATTTTAGTTGATCAGTTTGGCTATCGACCTCAAGATCAGAAAATTGCTGTCATTAGAGAAGACGGTAATTCTCGCCATAAAAGCACTAAATTCACTACTAATTTTAATGTTATAAATACGAGTACTGGAAAGATCGTTTATTCAGATAATGCCACCCTGTGGAACCAGGGGAAGATTCATTCTCAATCTGGAGATATTGCTTGGTGGTTTGATTTCTCCTCAGTCAGTAAACCAGGTCGGTATATTGTTCGTTCTCAAAGCGGTGAAAAATCTTTTCCGTTTGAGATTGCTGAAGATGTGTACCGTAATATTCTCGTTGCAGCAACTCGGATGTATTTTTACCAAAGGAGCGGCTTTGCGAAACGATTACCTTATGCAGATGCCCGGTGGCAAGATGATGCAGCTTTCTTAAAGGTACACCAAGATACTGAAGCTAGATTTATTGACGATAAGGAAAATATCGCTTTGGCTAGAGATATGCGTGGAGGATGGTTTGATGCAGGGGATACGAATAAATACGTCACTTTCGCAGCGGACCCAGTTCATCAGCTACTGCATGCTTATTCTCAAAACCCCCTTGTCTGGACAGATAATTTCAATATTCCCGAGTCGGGTAATGGCATTCCAGATTTGATTGATGAACTCCGTTTTGAGTTGGACTGGCTTCAACGCATGCAAGACAGCGATGGGGGTGCATTTATCAAGTTAGGAACAACTGATCATAACTACGCTGAGAGACCAAGCTTGGACAATCGTCCACGGTTTTATGGTCCAAAATGTTCTTCCGCAACGATCGCTGTTGCAGGCACGTTTTCCCACGCCGCACTTGTTTTAGGTCGCTTTCCGCAGCTAGCCAATTACGCTTCGGAACTTGGTCAGAGGGCGCTAAGGGCTTGGAAGTGGTTTGAGTCTCATCCTATTGAAACGAACTGTGATAGCCTAAAAATTCAGTCGGGTGATGCAGATAAAACAGCTCAAGAGCAAGTTGGAGAAGCCGTAGCGGCTGCCGTTTATCTCTTTGCTTTGACTGAGAATCCTAAGTATACAAATTACATCAAGAAACAGCTTTCCCAAACACAGCCCTTTTTAGATAATGTTTGGTCTCGTTACCGGGTTACGCAGGGAGATGCGCTGTTATTCTATACTCAGTTGCCTAAAGCAGATGCTGGTTTGCGAGGATTAATCACCGATCAATTTAAAGCGCTAATTCGTACAAATGTAAGCGCCTATGGAGAGGCGAGCGAGTTAGACCCCTACCAGTCCTATATGCCGGATGAGCAATATCATTGGGGTAGCAACTTCGTTAAGGCAAATTACGGCAACTCAAATTATGATGTTGCTCTCTATAACATTAGCCCTAATAAAGATGGTCACTATAGATCTCGCGCACTTAGCTCACTCCACTATTTTCATGGGGTGAATCCGTTAGGAATTGTATATTTGACGAACATGTATAGTTACGGGGCTGAATACTCTGCGAATGAAATGTGGCATGAGTGGTTTGGCAAAGGAATTTACAGTAATGCTTTAACCTCTCCTAACGGTCCTGCTCCAGGTTATGTCACAGGAGGTCCTAACAAGAGCTACACAGGCTCTGCTCCTTTACGCCAACAGCCTCCCATGAAAGCCTATTTGGATAGTAATGAAGCCAAATTAAACATGTGGGAAGTAACAGAACCCAGTATTGTCTACCAAGCCTCCTACATCAAGCTTCTCTCAAAATTTGTAGGTAATTAATCTGTGAAAGGCGTTATAGAACCCCTTTGGGAGCGGGTGCGTGTCACCTTCTGACTAGAGTATTTACTACATCAGCTTTTATTCGAGAAGGTCAACCACCGGCAGATGTAATGATGGTCTGATTTAAGTCGTGCAAAACCTTTTGCACTCTCAGCCTTAACTCATCCAGATTAGTGAATAACTCCCACTTGAGAGATTTTTTGATTTCTTCCCACAACCTCTCAATTGCCAATTACTCTCCCTCAGCACAGCGAGGATGAAGCCCCCCATAGGTACAGATAAATTCAATTTGCTCGGCATCTAAATTTTTGGCTTTAGCAAAATTAACACCCTTTACGCGGGCAACTGACTCAGTAGATGATTGGGTTTCGATAAACTGACTAGACTGGTCAGGTGTTGCGCTGGCAAAGATGGCTCCCCGAAAATCGGCCCCAGCCAGATTCGCTCGCCGCAAGTCAGCTGTACTCAAGTTAGAGTTGTGTAGCTTGGCATTTTGTAGCTTAGCATTGCGAAGATTTGTCCCAACCAGTTTAGTTGAACTCAGGTCAGCATCTTGGAGATTGGCGTTCTTCAAGTTGGCTTGCGAAAGATCTGCACCTTGCCAATTTGATTCAGACAAATCGGCGAACGAGAAATCGCTTCCTGCGGCTTTAACCTGTCCTAATCGCGCACCATGCAGATTGGATGAAGTGAATTTTGCATCGCTCAAATCTGCGCCTGTCAGGCTAGCATTTTCTAATAGGGCTTGACGTAAGTTTGCTCCAATCAGTTGAGCGCTACTGAGGTTTGCACCTGCCAAAAAGCTATCAGATAAGTTTGCCCGATTGAGAGTCGCCCGCACTAAAGTGCTGCGATTCATGAGGACGTTATTTAGGGTAGAACCGGTTAAATCAGCTTCTCTGAGGTTAGCGCCGCTCAAGTCAGTAATCCAGTCATCGAAGGTGCCAAAGCGTCTATCCTCACCAGGCCCGTGGAAGCGGCTACCCCGTAGACTAGCGTTGGACAAATTTGTCGAGCGGAAGTTAATGCCGGATAAGTCAAGGTTGTCTAGAACCAGGGTAAATTGGGCATAAGCTGTGCTAAATTGACCCAGATTAGTACGGCTGAGGTCAGCGTTGTGCAGTTGACTGGTGTAGATGGTGAGAATTTTAGCGATCGCTCGATTCGTTGCTCGTTGCCGCAAAGCCAGCAATTGCCGCTCCCTAGGTGTACCCCGACGGCGTAGGGTTTCCTGGTCATTCTGCAACGATTGATTCAAGTGTTGCAGAGCCGGTAACGCTTTTGTCCCGTTACTCACCAAGGATTGCTGGATGGCATCGATCAGCGCTGGCGTCTTTTCCTGGCCTAATAAATCCACTAAAAAAGGAGCACTACGCGGATCGTCCAGCCTTGCCAGGGCAAGAATTGCACCTTGTCGCTCTTCTACAGCCGTCGCGCCAGTTGAGCTTAATTGCTGAACTAGCGCTAGAAATACCTGGTTGTCTTGCTTTTTGAACTCTCGTCGGTTCGCTTGACTTTGAATGTAGATTTGGGTGCCCACAAACGTTCCCAGTACAGACACCATACTGGCAAAGGCAATAATTAGTAGGGTCAGACCCGGATGTTGGCGCATCCAGAACCAAAGACTGAGAGGACGGTGCTGCGGCTGATGTGAGGCAATCGTAATCGTTGTAACGTTGCGATCGCGCTTTTGACCCGTTGCTCCCGCCTCGTCGGGTGAGTGCCAATCATTTTCTACCTCCATCGTCACCGATCGCTCGTAGCGTCTCGTCTGTCCTCTCTGAAAATGCTCCCCATAGGGCGAGAAACTCTGAGTAGCCTCGAAAACATACGTGCCTGCTAATCGGTCGTGCAGGGTGCGGCGTCGCGAGTTGAACAAGGCGCTGGCACTTTCTGCCAAGAGCATTACTCCCGCCAGTCCCAGCAAAATCCCCCCATCTGGAAAAGCCCCGGTGTAGCGCCAGAGCAGATAAGCGGTTCCTACTGGCAATCCCCAGCGTCCTACTCCCTCACGAAAAGCAGCGCGAATCAAACCTGGCGGTTCCCCATAAACTGTGACAACCTGAACCCCAAACCAGCGTTTGGGAGTCGTTTTCCCGGTTTTTCCCAAGAGGTAGATCTGCCAACCCGTTACCACTACTGGCAGCACAAGTGCCCCACACCAAAACAAATTCGTTAGAGGGGCTACCTGCTGATTCAATTGCTCGCGCAACGGGTAGGCAAGGGTTTTTGCGATCGCTTCCTCAGTAGACGCCAGCACTGGGTTGAGGGGAACGGGTTCTGCGGTGGAGTGTTCTTTGGCATATAGACCAATGCTGTAAGGAACCAGCGCACTTGCAGCAACCAGCGAAACTTCCAAAATGACAGCCGCGCACCGCCTACTCACAAGCGGGAAAGCCAACCGAAGTCGTAGCGGAAATCGTCGGCTACCCTCTTGACTGCTTCCGGTTTTTATAGTAGGGCTAGCCATATTCAAATCTCACGCCACGATTTAGGGTTTACACTTAACTTCTTTAAGACTTTGGAGTAACGAAGAACTTATACACCAAGTACAGTATTACTCCTACTATGGCAAGACTGATTAGGGAAGCAACCAGTTGTAGCACGCTTCTCAGGATTGAAAAGCCCACGAGGGTCGCGACAATAGCCACAGCAACTTTCGCGCCACGCGGCAGGCTATTAAACCAATTGGCTACTTGATTTAACACTGATTTCTCAGGTTGAGAGTTATTGACTTGGCGCTGAAGTGGTTGTCCCGTGCGATCGCCTAGCGATGGCGGGGTTGGGTTTTTGTCCAATTCCATTTCTAGCTCCTGAAGTCTTCGCTCATCATCTCGATTTTCTTTGGAATTCATAGTTAACTACACAACATCCGGAGCATTTGGTGTGATTTTAGCGAACTCAGACCCATAAAATTCGACAATTTAAGGGAAGTTTAAAGGATGACCAATTCGTAGCTTCAGAAGCTGGAACTACCAAAGTAAGGGTGACAGGTGGCGTCTGGGGTCAAGTTATGGGAGTTGGTGTTGCAGTAAGCGATCGCATCTGCTTGCATAACAGCAACCCTTACCCTATTTACTTTATAAATACATCTCCAAGAAGTGCGAACTCTTTTCCCTAGTGACTACTCCCTTTGAGTGACAGTTGGGAAAGAGGAACAGATACTGCCCCAAATGTCTAGATACTCTAGGACACTTTTAGTAGGAAGATCTAATTATGGGTAAGGGGATAACAGGATGAAAACGTTTAAGGACTGGATGGTTGTTCCCGCCACCTTGGCAATGCTCCTGACAAGCGTCGGGGTAGCTCGCAGTCAGACAATACAGATTACGCCTGGGTTTAAGTCCGATCTGGTTGTCACTGGTACCTCCGGAGGCTCCCAATCCAGCAAAGGCTGCGGCATGACCGGAGCAACACCGAATTATGTAATCAAGTTGGGCAATAACTTTAGTTACTTGCGCTTCAGCGTGCAAGGTGCAGGTCAGCCGACACTGTTTATTCAGGGTCCGAATGGAAGTTCCTGCGTGCAGGCAGATAGCTTCTCTGGGGGAAAGGTTGAAGCTCCGGGATACTGGGAGAGTGGAACCTACTCAGTGTATGTAGGCAATCGCGCTCAAGGTCAGCATCCCTATACTTTAACCGTCACTCAAAAGCGCAGCTAAAGGGTCGTAGATAAATACTGTTGTGTTGCTATCTCTATTGCTTGTCGTCATTAGTCATTAGTCTTACCAATAACCGATGACTAATGACAACCCGCTTAATCTTCAATCTGTCTAACAGATACTTCGACGGCTTCAACATCAATTGTACCGGGGGGAACTAAGCGATTAAAATGTCCCTGTTCTACCTTGAGGGGTTCGCCACAGCTAGGACACTGGCACTCGGTACTATTGAAACCCGTAAACTCATAGGCGCAGACTGGGCATTTGTCTTCAACTAGATTGCGTTTCAACCACCAGCGAAACACAAGCCACCCAATCACTGGGGAGACAATCACGAACCCAATTAAAATTAAAAAGCCGTTGACGACCCAGTCTAAGCCAACTGCTCCGAGTAACAAACAAATTGTTAACAGAGTAAGCCAACAGCCTACACCGGAGAGGTTGAACTGAAAATTTTTAGGGAAGTCCTGATTCACGGCAGTCTTTAGGGAGGCATGAGAGTAGGAATATCTCCATCCTAGTTCAGATTCGTCTTGAGCTGAGATTGAGGAGTTTATCTCAGTGCCAAGGGGTAGAAGTAGCCGCATCAAGTAACTGTTTTAACCGTTGGGTGAGGGCCTCTTTACCAAATAAGGCGAGGCACTGTTCCCGCAACCATCGACCGTCGCAGCGTCGATCCTCTCCTTGGAGAATTTCAATACAAGCGGCAGCAACAGCCTCTGGGTCACGGTGGGGGACTTGCCAGCCCAAACGTCCATCCTGTAAAGGGTCTGCGGAGCCATCAGCATCACCAGCA